>VXPO01000051.1 GCA_009839505.1 Gammaproteobacteria bacterium | reverse complement strand
AGTCGCGGCTGGCCGATTGCTCGTTCAGGGGCTGGGGAATAAACAATTGTCGCCACTCGGAGGATGTAGGCGTGTCGTGCGGGCCGGCTGCGAGCAACTCGCTCAATACCGCGACGGTGTCAGGCTCGGCGCTGACGTTGCGCTTCGACCGGCCGCTTGATGGCGGCTCGGTGCCGAAGCCGGGCGACTTCGTGGTCGCTGCGGGTTCGTCGGCCGCCAAAGCGGCGATCTCCGTCGAATCGGTCGCCGTCGTCGATGGCGCGGCGGTGCTGACGCTGTCGCGGAAGTTCGATTCGTCGGAGAAGGCATCGGTCAGCTACCTGCCGGTGCCGATGCACCCGCTGCAGGATGGGTCGTTCAACCCGGTGCCGGAACTGACCGACCGGTTGGTCGAGCATGGGCGGACGGCGATCACAGCGGCTGGCTCGGGAACGCTCGATTCCATGATTCCGCCTACGCAGGCGGCGGTGCCAGAGGATGTCCCGGCCACGTTCCTGCTGGCGTCCGGCTCGTGGAGCGCGGGCAAGATCGAGCTTCTCGACCTGTCGTCGCACGACCTGGTCGACGTGTCCGCGCTGGCGGGGCTTGAGGACGTGGAAGTGCTCGACCTCGGCGGCAACCGCGTCGACGATCTCTCGCCGCTGACGGCGATGGCGGGCATCGAGGTGCTCGACCTGCGCGACAACGCGGTGGCCGATCTCTCGCCGCTCGCCAGCCTCCCGCACCTGCGCGTGCTCGACCTGTCGGGCAACCAGGTTTCGGACATCTCGCCGCTGGCGGGACTGACGTCCCTGCGCCGCCTCGACCTGTCGGACAACCGCGTGACCGATCTCCGGCCGCTGTCGGAACTGCGCCGCCTCGAGGTGCTGTTGCTCGACGGCAACCGGGTCGCGGACCTGGTGCCGCTCTGGGGTCTGCCGCGCCTCGCCCACCTCGGCCTAGGAGACAACCGTGTGGCCGACGCCGCGCTGCTCCGGGACGCATGGTCGCTGCGCCGATTGGACCTCGCGGACAACCCGTTGCGGGACGTCTCGGTGCTCGGCGACCTGCCGAAGCTCGTGTGGCTGGGCATCCCCGGCAACCCGATCGCCGACCCGGCTCAGCACAGCCGGCCGACGTCCCTGCGCTGGCTGATACTCGACGCCGGGGCCACCACCGGGCGTTCGGACCGGTGAAGCGGTGTGTCCTCAAGTCCGGGGTCCTTCCCCGGCGACGGGGCCGGTCCCTCCGGCGTGCCGCCCTGACCTCGTTGTTCGGCGTCGCCCTGCTTGGCAGTGCCGAGGCAGAGGTGCTGGTCAGCAATCTGAGTGAGAGCGCCGATGCCAGTCTGACCGTCGGCTCGACGGGCGGCAGCAAGTTCGTGCAGGCGATTCGATTCCAGACCGGCAGCAACGAGCGTGGCTACAACCTCACGTCGGTCAAGGCCGTTCTCTCCGACGCCGCGCCTTCGGACGGCGTCCGGGTCAGGATCTTCAACGCCCGGAGCAACGGAAATCCGTTCTACAGCCTGTACACGCTGACCAACCCGGCCATCTCCGACGGGACGGCGACGTTCACGCTGCCGGCGAGCGCCACGCTCGAGAACGGCACCCGGTACTTCGTGGTGTTCGACTCAACGGCCTCGGGAGACGGCAACGACTATGAAGTTTCGGGGACGGAGTCGGAGTCCCTCACCAGCGCGGCGTCCGGATGGAGCCGAAATGCGGATCGGCATACCGCCGGGAACGCGGAGTCGCTGTCCTGGACCACCCATAGCGCGGTCCCGCTCATCGAAATCAGCGGCGAGGCCATCACCCGATCCACCGACGCGACCTTGAGCGCCCTGTCGATCGATGACGGGATCAAGCGATTTACGACAAACCTGTCTCCGACTTTCAGTCCGTCGATGACGTCCTACACCTCAACCGCAGCCTCGTTGGTTGATCAGATAACCATCGAAGGCACTGCGAGCAATGCTGACGGCGCCACCGTAGCCTACCTCGATGGTAGCGATCAGGTGCTGTCCGACGCCGATGCCGAAAAGGAGGGGTTCCAGGTCGATCTCGCGGTTGGCGACAACAGGATCCAGGTGAAGGTAACGGCTGCCGACGGGACCACCACCAGGACCTACACGTTGGCGATCACGCGGGCGGAGCTGCTGGGTTCTCCGCATGCGCTCATCGGCAACCTGGATGAACCCCTCAGTCAAGGCCGATTCATCGGCACGAAAGACAGGTTCACTTTCGCGCAGGGGTTTGAAACGGGTGACCATGAGGCGGGTTACGCGCTGACGTCAGTGAAGATCATCGTTACGCAGACTCAGTCCGGCGCCGGGTTGAGAGTCAGGATCTTCAACAGCACGGCGGGAGGCCTTCCACAGGAGAGCATCCATTCCCTGGGCCGGGCGCCGAACGGGATCGGTGTCAGGACATTCGAAGCGCCTTCGAACGCCACGCTTGAGGCAAGCACGAGGTATTTCGTGGTGATTGACTCGGATGCCTCGAACACCAGCAAGGGCTGCAAAATCTCAGTGACGTCGTCGGATTTTCTCAACAGCGTCGCGCCAGGGTGGAGCATGGACACGGATCGGCTTGTGCATACCTCGGACAGGGACTGGTACACAGATCACCGCGTGCCCTTGTTTGAGATCAATGGCGACGCCGTGGCTCCCTCCAGCGACGCCACCCTGAGCGATCTGAGCCTGACCTGGGACGATGGCGGCACGCAAGCCGCCATCGCGCTCAATCCGGCTTTCACCGCGACGACCACCGACTACATCGCGCGCGTGGCCAGCGGCGTGGACCGGATCACGATAGACGGGACCAAGAGCGACGACGGCGCTACGGTGCTGCACCTCGACGGCGCCGACTCGGTGCTGGCCGACACGGACGGCAATGCGGCTGGATTCCAGGTCAACCTGGACCTCGGCGTCAGCACGATCAAGGTGAAGGTGACGGCGGAGGACGGCCTGACCGTCGGGGCCTACACGGTGACCATCGCCCGCGGCGCTGTCGCGCCGCTCTTGTCCACGACCATGACCGTGGGTGGGGACTCCTCCGGCGTGGGCTTCTCGAGCCTGCCGAACCCCGACGTGGGCGCCCTGGGGGACGACACGTTCGAGCACGCCGGCCTTACGCGGCGCGTACAGATCATCGTTGCCTCATCTGGCGGCGTGACGTTTCGGACACGCAACGGCGGGGACACGTTCGGCGGCCTCGTGCTGGAGTGGGCGGGCGAGGTCCTGCCGCTCGACGACGCCACGCGTAGTTCCAACACCTTCACGTGGAACCAGACGTGGCTGGACGCCAACGCATCCGCGCTGAACGCCGCCAACTACGAGACGACACTACCCACGGGCCATACGACGCCAGTGTGCGTGCGCGACACGCGACAGTCCTGTTCGGCGGCATTCGTCGGGTCGCCGGTGTCGAACCACGAGCCCGAGTTCGACGACGGATCCAGTGCGGCGCGTTCGGTGGCGGAGAACGCGCCGGCGGGCACGGCGGTGGGCGCACCGGTGTCGGCGACGGACGACGACGGCGACACGCTGACCTACGACCTCACCGGCACGGATGCCGCGGACTTCTCCATCGGCGGATCGACCGGACAGTTGCGCACGGCTGCAGTGCTCGACCACGAGGCGGGCTCGAGCCGCTCGGTGACGGTGAGCGTGTCGGACGGCAACGGCGGCGGCGCAACGATCCCGGTGACGATCGCGGTGGCCAATGCCGACGAACCGCCTAACACGCCGATGGCCCCAACCGTGACGGGGATGTCTAGTACGTCGCTTTCGGTGTCCTGGAGCGCGCCGGCGAACGCCGGGCGACCTGCGCTGACCGACTACGACATCCAATACCGCGCCGACGCCGACGGCGCCTTCTCCGACTGGCCGCACGCGGGAACGGCGACCGAGGCGACGATCACGGGGCTGTCGGCGGATACGGTGTATCAGGTGCAGGTGCTGGCCAGGAACGCGGACGGCGCCAGCGGGTGGTCGGCGACGGGCGAGGGGCGCACGGGGGCGGCGGACGAGGACACGCTCACGGCCTGGTTCGAGAACGTGCCGACCGCCCACGACGGCTCGTCGGAGTTCACGCTGACGCTGAAGTTCAGCGCCCGGGTGAGCACGCTCGTGCGCCGTCTGCGCCACGACCGGCTGTCGGTGACCAACGGCTCCGTAACCGGGATGCGCCGGGTGAATCGGACCGCCGAGGGCGCTGCCGAGTTCGCGCTGCGGGTCACGCCGACGGGACGGAACGCCGTGACGGTGTCGCTGCCCGCGGACGGCGCAGCCTGCGACGCGGGCGGCGTATGCACCGCCGACGGCGTGAAGCTCACCGAGGGCGCCAGCACGACCGTGGCGGGACCAGCGGCCGAGGCGGCGGAAGGTGACCTTCGCCTGGTTGGCGGCACGACGGTGGAGGAAGGCCGGGTGGAGATCTACCACAACGGGGAGTGGGGCACGGTGTGCGACGACCGTTTCGCGTCGAACGACGCGGCGGTGGTCTGCCGACAGCTCGGCCACACGGGCGGGGAGGCGCGGCATCAGGCGGCGTTCGGCGAGGGGACAGGAACGATCTGGCTGGACGACGTGCAGTGCGCGGGCAGCGAGTCGCGCTTGGCAGACTGTCCGTCCACGGGCTGGGGCGTGCACAACTGCCGCCACTCGGAGGATGTCGGGGTGTCCTGCGGGCCGGCGGCGGGCACCTCGTCGACCAGCGTGACCCTGTCCGGCTCGCTGCTGAACCTGCGCTTCGACCGCGCGCTGGACGCGGGCTCCGTGCCCGCGCCGGGCGACTTCGTGGTGGCAGCTGGGTCGCTGTCAATCCCGGTCGCGTCGGTCGCGGTGGTGGGAGACGGGGCCCTGCTGGAGCTGTCAAGGCCGGTCGGCCGGTCGGAAAGCGTGACGGTCAGCTACCTGCCGGCGGCCATGCATCCGCTGCGCGACACCTCCCTCAATCCGGTGCCCGCGCTGGACCGAAAGACGGTCACGCAGGTGCTGGCCACGGCGCCAGCAGCTGGCACCGCGCCGGATGCCAGCGCCCGGCGGGGAATCGGACCCGGGGATCGACGCGCCAAGGTGGAGGTCCTCGACCTCTCCGCGAGTGGCCAAGTGGACCTCCAAGAATTACCCGTGCTCGCGGATCTGGTGCGGCTCGACCTCGCCGACAACCGCGTCTCCGACCTCTCACCGCTGTCGCCGATTGCGGGGCTGGAGGAGCTCAACCTGTCGGGCAACGCCGTCTCGGACCTTTCGCCCCTCGGCTTGCTCTCGAACCTGAGCGTGCTCGACCTCTCGTACAACCAGGTCTCGGACCTCTCCGCGCTCGCCTCCCTGACCCGGCTACGCCGGCTGGACTTGTCGGGCAACCGGGTGGCTGACCTCCGGCCGCTGTCGGAACTGCGCCGCCTGGAGGTGCTGCTGCTCGACGGCAACCGGGTCTCGAACATCACGCCGCTGTGGACCCTCCCGCGACTCGCCCATCTCTCCCTGAGTGGCAATGGCGTGGCGGATGCCGCCATGCTCCGGGAAGCGCGCTCACTGCGGCGGCTCGACTTGTCCGGCAACCGGTTGCCCGACGTCTGGGTGCTCGGCGGCTTGGGCGACCTCATGTTCCTAGACCTGTCGGGCAACCCGCTCTCCGACCTTTCCCCGCTCGGTCGCCTCACCGACCTGCGTTGGCTCACGATCAACCAGGGAACCCCGCCCGGTGGCGACCCCGCGCCTGGGGGCGACCGTAGACGAGTAGCGCCGCTGCCGACCGGGACGACCGACGGCGAGGCAGCCGGTGGGCGATAGTATGGGGACGGGGCGGCTGAATCGGTCGGCGGCAGGGCGGCCTGTTCCCGCGTATGGAATGAAGGGCCACGCTCCTGCGTCGCGGACAACTCGTCCGCAGTGGCGAACAACTGCGGTCCTGCTCGCTGTGGGCTGCGCGTGGGCGACGGACAGACACGCCGCGGCGGCGGAGACGGCGTCCGCCACCGACGCTGCGACCGTTGGCGCCATCTCCGGCGTAACGTTGGAACTGCCAGCGTCGACGGCGGTGGAACGGTCCGCCGGGCTGCTCCGCCACGCGGACCTCGATAGTCCGGCGATCATCGGCTTCGGGCGCGACCTGGACGCGCTCACCGGGGCCGGCGTCGGACCGCGCGACTTCGTCTGGCAGACCGCGCCGGACGGCGCGGCGGTCGCCTCCCTCGTGCTGGCCTCACCGGGCGCGGCCGGGATCAGGGCGCAGTTGCTGGCGAAGAGCGTTCCGGAGGATCTCGAGGTGGGCTTCTACGACCCCCGCGACGCGGGAGGCACCGTGAAGTGGATCTCCGCCGGCGAACTCACCGCCACGTCGTCGCCGACCGACGACGGATACCTCTACTGGTCGCCGACGGTGGGCGGGGACCGCATCGGCATCGAACTGCGCATTCCGTCCGGTGCGTGGCGCGGGACGTCCGTCGTCATCCCCAGAATCTCCCACCTGGACCAGACTCTCGACGAAGCCCAGCGCTCGCCCGACGAATTGTGCGACCAAACCGATGCCGTCTGCCGCGACGACCGGATCTCCGACACGGCGCGGAACAGTGTGGCGAAGTATCTCTACACCACAGAGTCCGGAGAGACCTCCAGCTGCACCGGAAACCTGTTGAACGACCAGGACCTGGCGACGCAAATCCCCTACCTCCTCACCGCCAACCACTGTGCTGAAACGCCGGCCGAGGCCGCCTCGACCGAGTTCTACTGGTTCCACGAGACCCCGGTCTGCGGCGACGACAGCGCGTACTCCACCCTGCGGCAGGGCCGGGGCGCGACCCGGCTGGCCCACGACGGGTTCTACGGGAGCGACATGGTGCTGATGCGGCTCCACGAAAAGCCGCCGTTCGGCGTCGGGCTGGCCGGATGGACCACGGAACCCGTGGTGGTGGGCGACGACATGGTCGGAGTGCACCACCCGGACGGGCAGGTCAAGAAAATCCTCATCGGCACGGTCGTGCGCTTCAACTACCCCGCGAGCAGCACGCACAAGGCGATGGTGCGAGCGATCGAAGGCGCGGCCATTGGCGGCAGCAGCGGTGCGGGCATCTGGCGTCGCGACGATTCGGGGAGGGACTATCTGGTCGGCGCCATCTCGGAGTCGACGGGAGGGACGTGCCCACCCCGGGAGAAGGTCATCTTCGCGCGCCTGAGCGTCTTCCAACCCCGCATCGCCGAGTGGGTCGGCGTCGGCAGCGCTCCGGAGGAAGTCTATCTCGGCGGCCACGCGGGATTTCTCCTGCGCGAACCCCTGGGGCCGGTGCTCGCGACGCTCCGCGATGGCGACGTGCTCGACCTGTCCGCCGTCGGCACCGGGCCATTCAGCATCCAGGCCGGCTTCTCGCTCGCGGTGGATCCCCCAAGCGTGTCGTTCGAATTGACGGGACCGCATTCGCTGTCGCGGATCAGCAACACGGCGCCGCACCGCCTGACCGACGCCGGCGGCGGTATTGGACTCGCGCCCGGCGACTACACGCTGACCGCTGTCGCGCACGCCGGTCGGGACGGGGGCGGCGACGTGCTCGAGACGCAGTCGGCCGCGTTCACGGTGACCGGCACCGCGGACGACGCCGACCGGCGCGTCGCGTCGCTCTGGCTGGCGGATTCAAGAGACGGCACGGTCTTCGGCGAGATCATCGACGGCGGGACTGTCGAGGTGGACCGGGGCCTTGACGCCGCACTGGAGATCCGCGCGGCCACCGCCGGCACCGGGCTGGTGACGAGCGTCGGCTACGCGCTTTCCGGCCCGGTACCGAGCACGGGTGTGGGCAACGGCGCGCCGTTCGCCTGGCCGGTCGCGCCGCCTGCGGGTACCTACTCGGTCACCGCGACGCCCTACGCGGAGCCGGACGCGGCCGGTGCCTCCGGAACGACGCTGACGCGCACCGCGTTCACCCTGGCGTACCCGCCCGCGCGCGTTCCCGTGCGCGGGTTCGTCCTCGTTGACGCGTCGGATGGTTCCGAGATCATGGAACTGGTGCCGGACGCGGCGGTCGATCTCGACGCCACGGGTGCGAGCATGTTCAACATCCATGCCGAACTCGCCGCCGGCGCGGCGGTGGGAAGCGTGCGCATGGAACTCGCCGGACCGCTGACGGCATCCCGCGTGAGCAACGCCGCGCCCCATGCGCTGTACGGCGCGGGCAGGGGCGGTTCACTGGTCGAGGGCGACTACACGATCACGGCCAGACCATTCGAGCGTGCGGGTGCAGCGGGCACCGCCCTGCCGGCGCGGACCGTGCAGTTCAGCGTGGTGCGCGGTGGGGGCGAAGCGCCGTCGACCGACGCGTCGCTCGCGGCACTGACCCTGACTGACGGCGATGGCAATGCCGTGGCCTTGAACGAGACGTTCGCGCCGCAGACGGCGTCGTACACGGCGGGGGTCGCGAACGGCGTGACGCGGTTGACGCTGACCCCGGCCACCACCGACAGCAACGCCCGGGTCAACTATGAGGCCGCGGACGAGACCACGCTCCCGGACGACGACACCGCCACCGCGGCCCTGGACACGACGCTGGACGTGGGCACGAACACGGTCAGGGTGAGGGTGACAGCCGAGGACGGCACCACCACGCAGACGTACAGCGTGACCGTGACGCGTGCCGCGGCGTGGGTCTGGACCACAACGCTGACCGTGGGCGACTCCTTGGGCCGGGGATACTCGAGCCTGCCCAACCCCGACGTGGGCGCCCTGGAGGACGACACGTTCGAGCACGCCGGCCTCACGCGGCGCGTGCAGATCGTCGTTGCCTCATCTGGCGGCGTGACGTTTCGGACCCGCAACGGCGGGGACACGTTCGGCGGCCTCGTGCTGGAATGGGCGGGCGAGGTCCTGCCGCTCGACGACGCCACCCGCAGTTCCAACACCTTCACCTGGAACCAGGCGTGGCTGGACGCAACCGCGCCCTCCCTCGACGCGGCCAACTACGAGACGACGTTGCCGATCGGCGGATTGGAGACGGTGTGTCTGCGCGAGGGGTCCGCGGCTTGTCCGCCGACGCCGACGTTCGGGGATGGCGCCAGCGCGTCGCGCGCCGTACCGGAGAACGCTCCCGGAGGCACCGCGGTGGGCGCGGCGGTCGCGGCCACGGATGTCGGCGGCAACGCGCTGGCGTACTCGCTCGCGGGGTCGAACGCGGCGGAGTTCGCGATCGGCGCGTCGACCGGCCAGTTGACCACCGCGGCGGCGCTGGATCACGAGGCGGGATCCCGCCGCTCGGTAACGGTGAGCGCGGCCGACGGGAACGGCGGCGCAACGTCGATTCCGGTGACGGTCTCCGTGACGAATGTCAACGAGCCACCCGACGCCCCGCCGGCCCCGACGGTGGCGGGTGCTTCGAGTACGTCGCTATCCGTGTCGTGGACCTCGCCGGCGAATGCCGGGCGACCCGCACTGACCGACTACGACGTCCAGTACCGCGCCGGCACGGCCGGCACGTTCGCGGACTTCCCGCACGCGGGAACGGCGACCGAGGCGACGATCACGGGGCTGTCGGCGGACACGGTGTATCAGGTGCAGGTGCTGGCCAGGAACGCTGACGGCGCCAGCGGGTGGTCGGCGACGGGCGAGGGGCGCACGGGGGCGGCGGACGAGGACACGCTCACGGCCTGGTTCGAGAACGTGCCGACCGCCCACGACGGCTCGTCGGAGTTCACGCTGACGCTGAAGTTCAGCGCCCGGGTGAGCACGCTCGTGCGCCGTCTGCGCCACGACCGGCTGTCGGTGACCAACGGCTCCGTAACCGGGATGCGCCGGGTGAATCGGACCGCCGAGGGCGCTGCCGAGTTCGCGCTGCGGGTCACGCCGACGGGACGGAACGCCGTGACGGTGTCGCTGCCCGCGGACGGCGCAGCCTGCGACGCGGGCGGCGTATGCACCGCCGACGGCGTGAAGCTCACCGAGGGCGCCAGCACGACCGTGGCGGGACCAGCGGCCGAGGCGGCGGAAGGTGACCTTCGCCTGGTTGGCGGCACGACGGTGGAGGAAGGCCGGGTGGAGATCTACCACAACGGGGAGTGGGGCACGGTGTGCGACGACCGTTTCGCGTCGAACGACGCGGCGGTGGTCTGCCGACAGCTCGGCCACACGGGCGGGGAAGCGCGGCGCCAGGCGGCGTTCGGCGAGGGGACGGGAACGATCTGGCTAGACGACCTGCAGTGCGCGGGCAGCGAGTCGCGTCTGGCAGACTGTCCGTCCGCGGGCTGGGGCGTGCACAACTGCCGCCACTCGGAAGATGTCGGGGTGTCCTGCGGGCCGGCGGCGGGCGCCTCGTCGACCAGCGTGACCCTGTCCGGGTCGCTGCTGAATCTGCGCTTCGAGCGCGCGCTGGACGCGGGCTCCGTGCCCGCGCCGGGCGACTTCGTGGTGGCGGCGGGGTCGTTGTCAATCCCGGTCGCGTCGGTCGCGGTGGTGGGCGACGGAGCCCTGTTGGAGCTGTCAACGCCGGTCGGGCCGTCGGAAAGCCTGACGGTCAGCTACCTGCCCGCCGCCATGCATCCGCTGCGCGACACCTCCCTCAATCCAGTGCCCGCGCTGAGCGGGCAGACGGTCCGGCGGGTGCTGGCCATGGCGGCACCTACCGACACCGCGGCGGATACTATCGCGCGGCGGGGAATCGGACCCTGGGATCGACCCGCCAAGGTGGAGGTCCTCGACCTCTCGGCGAGCGGCCAAGTGGACCTCCAAGAACTGTCCGTGCTCGCGGATCTGGAGCGGCTCGACCTCGCCGGCAACCGCGTCTCCGACCTCTCGCCGCTGTCGCCGATTGCGGGGCTGGAGGAGCTCAACCTGTCGGGCAACGCCGTCTCGGACCTTTCGCCTCTCGGCTTGCTCTCGAACCTGAGCGTGCTCGACCTCTCGGACAACCAGGTCTCGGACCTCTCCGCGCTCGCCTCCCTGACCCGGCTGCGCCGGCTGGACTTGTCGGGCAACCGCGTGGCCGACCTCAGGCCGCTGTCGGAACTGCGCCGCCTGGAGGTCCTGCTGCTCGACGGCAACCGGGTTGCGGACCTGGCGCCGCTGTGGGGCCTGCCGGAGCTCGCCCACCTGGATCTGGGCAACAACCGCGTGGCGGACGCCGAACTGCTCCAGGAGGCGCGGTCGCTGCGGCGGCTGGACCTCGCGGGCAATCGTTTGCGGGACGTCTCGGTGCTCGGCGACCTGCCGAAGCTCGCGTGGCTGGGTCTGGCCGATAGTCCGATCACGGACTTCTCCCCGCTCGGTCGGCTGACCGCGTTGCGCTGGCTGACGGTCGACGCCGGGGCGTCCCGCGCCAAAGTGATGCCGTTGGGCGCCGGCGAACGGATGCCGTTGCTGCTGATCGAGGCCTCAGACGGAAAGGCGTCGGGCGGGCCGTAGGCCGGCAGGGCTCCGGTGAAACGGTGGTCCCTCTTGCGCTGGGCAGCGACTGCGACAGCGTGACGGGGCCACCGCGCACCCGGATCCATGACCCTCTTCGGGGGATGGCGGCGGACTCGCGAGACCGGGGAACTTGCCTTGGCTCATTGCGGTGATCGATGATGGTGGGAGTGAACTCCAGCATCGGGGATTCACGCTAAGGCCGGACGCCTTCGTATTCCTGTACTTGAACTTGAGAATGATGGTGGTGTTGCCACACTGTGCCGCATAAGCCCAACATCGTCCTGATCTTCTCGGACCAGCACCGTGGCGACGCGCTTGGTTGTGTTGGAAACCCGTTAGTTCGTACGCCCAACCTCGATGCCTTGGCCGCCGAAGGCGTGACCTTCCGAAGCTGCAACACGAACTCGCCCCTGTGCATGCCCGCGCGGGCCTCGTTGATCACGGGCCTATACGTCAACGAGCACGGCGCCTGGGGGAATCGTACCGAGGCCGATCGTCACGGGCCGAGCCACGTGAGGAACATCCGGGATGCCGGTTACTGCACCTCCGTGATCGGCAAGACGCACTTCCGGCTGTACCAGGCCGATGACGGCCACACCCGCGACCATGCTTCGGGATTGCACGACTGGGGATACGAGTTCGCCCACGAGGCCAAGGACACGATCCCCTCGGCCACCCACCGCTGCTACTACACGGACTTCCTGGCCGAGAGAGGGAAGCTGCAGGTCTACGAGGACTGCGCGCGCAACTTCAGGCTAGGGCAAAGCACGGGTTTCCTGCGCCCGTGGGAACACCTGCCCAACCTCCTCGAAGAGGATGAGCACATCGACACCTACATCGCCAACACGGCGTCGGAGTGGATTCGAAGCTATGCGGACGACCGGCCGTTCTACCTCCAGGTCTGCCTGATGGGGCCGCATCCCCCGTTCGATGCGCCGGCGAGGTACAGGGACATGTTCGACCCCGCGGAAATGCCCCCGGCGATCATGGAACCTCCGGCAGAACCCGTTTCTCCGCAAATCAGGACGATGTACTCGCGGCGGGGCTTAAAGGACATGACCGAGTCCCAGAGCCGGACGTTTACGAGTCACTACTACGCAAAGGTCGCATTCGATGACCACGTGATCGGCTTAGTCCTTCAGGCTTTGCGGGAAACGGGCCTGATGGACGACACTTGGATCGTCTATACCTCCGACCACGGCGAAATGCTTGGCGATCACCGGTTTGCGCAGAAGTCGGTGTTCTACGAGGGCGCGCTCAACATACCGCTGATCGTGAGACCGCCTGGCGGAACCGAGCCATGGATGGCGCAGGGCCTGACGGACCACTACGACATCTGCAGAACCCTGCTTGACGCGGCCGGTGCCGACCAGCCTGAAGTCGACCGTGGCCTTTCGTTGCGTCCAAAGATCGAGGCCGGCTCTGACGCGAGCGATTCGCAACGCGGTAGGGACGTGGTCTTCAGCGAAGTGAACCTGTACTCCATGGCGCGGACCGAGCGCTACAAGATGACCATCGACTCGCTGACACGAAAACCCGTGGAACTGTACGACCTGGGCGACGACCCCCAGGAGCTCTCCAACCTAGTGGACGAACCGCGACTTTCAGGCGTGCGCGACCACTTCTTGGAGGACCACTTCGATCGCCTGCTGGCCAACCTGAACGAGGTGCAACTAAAGGTGTACCAGGACGGTGGCATACCCACCAGACTGCACCAGGAGTACCCCGAGTATTGAGTGCTGCTCCCGACTTCAACACGGCGTTCATCGAGACAACAGCATTAGATCAACTGGTCCTTCTTCATTCGGAGGGCAAGTTGAGGGCCCGGTTCAGGTCGTCGTGTTCGAAGGCACTGGCCATGCGGTCGATCTCGCCACCGGGCGCGCCAACCTCTCGCGCCGTGTCGCGCCAGGTCGCGGTAACGGTGGCGATCTCTTTGATCACCGAGCGAGCCTGGGCCAGCGTCAGCGCGAAATACTCCGAGGCGGATTCGAGCAGGTCAATCGAACACGTCGCCTCGTCGAGATCGATGTTGGTCGACAGGACCCGCGCCTTGAGGTCCGTGGGTACAGGATTCAGGTCGTAGGCGGGAGAAAGGGACCATCCTGTCCTGCCGAGCCACAAGAACCCATGGTTGCGCAAGTGATCGTCGACGTTGGAAATCAATACGTTGAAGACCACCCGCCGATAAAGCGCATGGGCGTCCGTTTTTCCCTGGGCGCCATGTTCCACGAGGGCATCGACCATCTCGGGATAGCTGCGGCGCTCGCCGTCTTTGGTGCCCATCATCGCCATGGCCGACAGGAACGGAATGCGGATTGCGCCTTGGCGATCGAAACGCTGTGACAGCATCACCTTCTTGCCGGAGACGTCGATCAGCTTGTGCAAGGGCGTGGCGATGCCGGCGTGGTTGGCCAAGCGCAGTGCAATCTCCTCCCAAGTTTCGATGGGGTATTCGTCGGTCTCCTTCGGAAACTTGGCGATGAAGAGGTTGCCGCGCGGGTCGACGACCGACACCTTCGGACGCGCACCGCCCAAGGAGGAGCCGGGAGCGAAGATGAGCTGGAAATCTTCGTCCGTCTCTTCGTCACGAAGAATCCTCTCGGTGATCTGAAGCAGGCGGGGAAGCTCGATCAGAGCCGGTACGCCTACGCGGGTCGGAGCCTGGAACGCGTTGTCCCCAGCCCAACGGAAGCGTAAAGCGCCAAGTCGGGTCGTGTCCGCCACGCCAAGGAGATAGTCGCTATCCAAGAGCGTGCGAACGGCGCGACCCTCGCGGGCGGCAAGGCGGCGCTCGGCGCGTTGCATCAGGCGGCGCCCCCAGGAGTCGGGCGCCGAATCACCTATGGATCCGAAAACCGAGAGGCCGTCGGGCGGTACGAAAGTGCCGCGTCCCAAGGCGAGTGAGGGCTCCAGCGAGAAGGTGTCAGGGTCTTGCAGCCAAGTGCTGTCATACTCGAACAGAACGGTCTCGCTGCCGCGAACGCGATTGCATCTCGCCAGCCCGATCGACCGGGTACGGCCGTGAAGGTCAATGTGGACCTCAAAGTCAGGCATCGCCTAAACGACCCGGCCGGCCGCTGTGGACACGCCTAGGGAGCGCAGCGCTCGCCAGCGCCTGTCCGACATGGTCATAGCGAATGTCGGCGACTTCGCTTAGCCCTTGGAGCAAGCCAAGCGCCTGCAATACACCGGCGTAAATGCCGATCCCGACATTGGTGTCGCCGGCTTCAACCCTTTGGAGAGTGGAGCGGGACGTGAAGGCGCGTTCCGCCACGACCGCCATGGGCAGCCGACGACGGCGACGGGCGTCACGGATGTCCGCTCCAAGTTTGCGCAGGGCTCGCCGAACGGCGGCCGAAGAACTGTAAGGGGTCGGCATAATGTAATCTTCGTGCTACATTGAAATATAGAATATAGCACCAAGTTGACAGTCATGCCAAGGCGGACCTTGGCGCGGAGCCGGAGCTTGCCTGGACTTTCCTCAGTCAGGAGTGGCCCTTGGAGGACGGATGGCCCGGCCCATCGAGCGCTTACAGTCCGGCGGGTCGTGGCGGAAGAGGTAGGAGAGTAGTGAACCCGCAACACATTGTTTTATAGAACTTTTTAGGATGCTCATTGGCAGCCCCACACCCAGCCCACCACTAAACGTGAGACTCGGGGCGACCTGGTGGGACACCAACCGAACCACGTCCACTCGGTCCAGGTATCCGGTTACGGGTTCCGCCGGGGGAGAGCAGCCGCGCGGTTCCTGCACGAATCAAGGCGAAACTTGGCGGCCTCGATCCCCCGACTCAACCGTGACTGTGGTGACGGCGAATCTCTGCTGGACAGGAATCTTCGCGATGGACACCCTATAGCCATACCCCTGCAACCGTCGTGCCGCCGCCCTTAGGTTCAATCGCGAGAAGAACGGCAGGGAGAGACCCTCACCCTCCTGTTTGCTAACCACCGCGAAGACGACTTGATAGTCACGTGCATTGGGCTGTCGGGCGGGCTCTTGGGTTCGGTGAGATTCGGGCAGGCGCTGGTTGACCAACTCCCTGAAGTCAGCCTGCATCCAGAAGACCTCACCCGAGACCGTGCCTTGAGAGAAGAGATGACTCAAAACGTTGGAGCCACCGTATCTCTTCACGTGAATGATGTCGCGGTTTCTCGTGTAAAGGTCACAGAATTCGATCCGGCTTGGCCCGCCTCCATACGGAATGTTCTGTTTGTCAAGCAATGCAAACGTTTCTGGATCACTTCGCGCCACGGATTCGTTGTAGCTTCCTTCGCTCTCGTGACAGTACTCGGGCAGGCGGTGAGCGAATCGCGGGATCTGATCGAAGTCCCTGTTGACGCCTTGAACAAAGTTCCGTGCGACCCGATACCATTTGCCGGCGCTTATGAGGTATGCGTTGTCGTCGTCTCCCTCGATCTCCGCGTTGAGGCACTTGTAGATTGACCATTGAGCGATTTCCCTGCCATCCTCGTCTAGCGCAAGGACCTTCCGGTTCGAGAGCAGGTTCAAGTCGAAATCAGCGGGGGAACTCAAGCGTTTTGTCGTGTTGGTCAACTCGGTGAGCCATCGGTCCAGATCGATGTCGTGGTGTGTCGGATTCCTGCGACCCCTACCGTAACGAAACCTGTGAATCCGGTCCCAGTCAACGATCTCGGGAACGGCGAGCCAGCAGGTGTCCAGCTCGCGCCCCTGTATTGTCTCCAGCAGTTGCTGATCAAGACGATGGCGAAGAGCCTTGTCCTTGACCTCGGCGATGTGGTCGATCCACGGGAAACTCTTCTTGTAGCTGGTCGAGCGATACCGGGCGAGATAGGTTCGCAGCAGGCCGGGGAGATCGGCCAGCTCGACTCGAACCGTTGCCCTGAGTGAATCTACACCTTGGAGCCTTTGTCCCAGGTCGTCCTTGTCAGGGGTCCCGGTGACCGCTCTTACGAGGTCGCGTTCGACGTCCAAACCAAACTCGGTGGCGCTTGCTTCACGGCTTGTCTGTACGCGAGAGTGCGTGGCGAGCGCGTCGAAGGCGGTCTTGTCCATGCTCCGGAGTCGATTCTCCGGAATGGAGTTAACGACTGCCAGAAGCCCGAACCTCTCTTCGGCCTTTGCGGTGTCGATAAGGAATCGACCGCCGGGCCCAAAGGTGATCTCGAACGCTCGATCACCGGTCTCGAGCAATAGGACAGCCGACACCGCAGCGGTTAGGCCGAAAGCGCCCCGGTCGATCTGGGGAGAGAAGAACCTTGCCCAGTCGGGCGAGCGGGCGTTCGGACGTTTGATGAAGAGCTGACCTTCGCCGTCGTTGAATCGCACGTGGTGTTCGTCCAACGGGGCGCGGCTCACCAGAATGGACGTGATTTCCTCGTCGCTGGGTTTGATGAGATGAATACTGAGACTCACCAGCGATGGTTCGTCGGGCACGGTTCAGGTCCCTGCAAGCCTGCTACGCAAGCGGGCAAGCGTACGAGCCGCGGTGAAGGAAGGCAAAACGGCGGGAGAGCCTGGGGTGGCAATCGGTCTGTGGCGAGCGGACGAAGCGCGGGCGGGGTCGCTCGCCGAGACGACTGGGATGGCGCGGCAGAGGAGCCGGCGGGGCGGGGTTGCTGGAGACGACGATGCTGGGCCATGGAGCGCGTGGGGTTCAACGCGGATCCAGACGCGGTTGAGTTGGCGTCGGCCGTGTTGGGCTGGTCGGGTTGTGTCGTCCGGTTGGAGAGCCGGCGGCTGCCGATGCGATGACGAGCGAGGGAGGCCCTCCGGAGCGTTCACGTTCGGTGGGGATCCAGCTCCCTTACGGGCACGAACGCCATTCCCGTTTCTGCCGCCCGCCGGGCTTTGGCGGCGATGACCGAGGACAGGTCGAGTCGTCGCGTCAAAGTGTCGTGGAGATCGAGCCCGTCCATGCAGACGACGCTCTTGCCTCGGCCCAGCGCGTGGAGGCCCTCGGTCGTGAAACCGCTCTGACTGACCATGAGGCCGCGCGACCACCTCGCCTTGTCTTCGACCTTGGCGTTGAATGAACGGAGCGTGGCCCCGTCGACCTGGGTGTTCGTCCACTTGGCTTCGAGCAGGTAGGTGTCCTGACCGACCGAGAGGCTGCCGTCGATCTGCTCGCCTCGCAGCCGGAACGAAGCCCGCGCTGCCAGACCGAAGGCGTCGAAGACGTCCTTGAGGAACTTTTCGAACGCGTAGCCTCGAGGTTGTGGATCCATGCGGGAGATGGTGATCAGACGCGCCGCGAGCTCGTTGCCAACGTCCGGGTCGGGCCGCTGAAGGGCGGGGTTGGTATCGGCAGTCGTAGACGGCGGCGGCGTGCCGCCGAGGCGCTCGATGATTCGGAAGAATGCGTTACGGCCCTCTTCGCCGATCGGCGAGTGGTCGACGACCAGGCTGCTTGCTTCGCAGTAGTCCCACAACGCCTGCAGCGTTCGCAACGCGGTTTCGCGATCCGCCTGACGCAGGTAGGTGCGCAGGCGCTTCGCCTTGCTGCTGCCGTCCACGGACCAGCGGGGCTGGTCGATGTCGACGCCGAGTTCGTCGGCGAAGAACTCCGAGAACGTGCGGTTGGAGAAGTTCAGGACGTAGCCGTCGCCCATACCGAACACGTTGTCGATGACCAGCATGTCGGTGGTGCGGATGTGTCTCCGAGAGGCGGTGGGCATGCGTCACCTCAACCCGAGTCGGACGAGCCAGGCGTCGACTTGGCCGAAAGCGTCCTGCTGCCACTGAGCAGGCGTCCGCCCGGCGAGGAGGGGCGAGCCGTCCACGAACCGCCGAACGCAGACGGGGCCGTAGTCGTCGACGGTGCGGAACTTGCTGGCGATATTGCGGTAACCCGTTCTGGCGACGTCGACCTCGAGAAGCGGCAGGGTGTCCGCGACGAGGTCGTCGACGCCACCGGGGTAGTTGAGCACGCAGTAGTAGATGTCGTAGGCGTCCTTGGGCTTCTGGCGTTGCGCGATCGCGTAGCCCTTCATGGCGAGTAGAGCGGGGATGCTGGCGACGGCAATGGAGACCAGGTTGCGGCCGCCGTGCGGCATGCCCCCGTCGATGGCGACCATTTGGTAGAAGTTCAACGCGAGCTCGGCTCCGTCGGCGCGCTGGACCGCGAAGTTGCTGACCAGGGGTGGGTCGTTCTTCGCGATGACCGCGTCCCTGGGCATCAAGAAGTCGACGATGACGTCGATGGGCGGTCCGCCGTCGCGCGAGGGGACCGTACGGGCGAGCTGGAAACGGCGGAGGTCGCGCGCCTGCCGGTAGCCCTGACGCTGGAGCAGCTCGACGAGGCGCGCGTACTCGCCGTCGCCCAGCGCTTCGGCATGGAGGGCGAGGTCGACATCGGCCGTGCCGACGTGCGGCGTTTCCGCCTGGCTCAGCAGGAGCCACGGCACGGCGCCGCCGATGACGGCGAACTTGCCCTCAAAGCTGCCGAGGATCTGGCCGATCTCGACCAGGACGCTCTTGACCGCCGCGGTGGTCCGGTCGTCGTAGTCGTTCGCGGACTGGGGTTCTACGCGATCCACGGCAGCGTCTCCCTGGCGAGGTGGTCGGCGGCTTCGCGCTCGCGGTCGTTGCCGCACCACAGATCCAGGTACGTCACGATCGGGCTGGTGCAGAACAGGTCCGGCAGGGGCTCGATCGCGTCGTCGAAGATGCTCTCGTCGGCAATGGTGTGGAGGACGACGTTGGGGCCACTGCCGCCGGGTCTGAGTTCCAACGTCTCCCGTAGGACCCGGGCGCCGGCTGCGTCGGTGTAGAAGGACCGGGTTGCGTCACGGCTGAAGGGGGCGATCCACTGGGCGGCCGATGCCAGCGCGTAGACGGCGCGCGGCAAGCCGGGTCGAGCATTGAGGCCGCTGCGGATCAGGTCGTCGAACTGCCGGCCGTGGAGATGCGTGTAGGCGTCGAACCGGTCGCCCCGGGGCCGGCGGTAGTTTTCGCGCCAGGTTCGAATGAGGGCGTCGGGTTGGATGAGGACGACGCCATCGTGGCGCCGGTCGACCCACTCCCGTTCGAGAAGGGCCTTGCAGACGTTGCTGACATGGCCGAGGCTTGCGTTGGCGCTCGCGGCGAGGTCGGTGACGAGCCAGGGCCGGTCCGGCTCCCGCAGCAGGGCGCGGAGGATGGCGGACGCCTTCGGGGTGAAGACCGACCGGAGGGTGCGGGTTTCGGACTTCGGCTTGGTGGGGACGCTCCGCTCGATGTAGACGCCGTCGAAGACCAGGCGGGCGTTGCCTTCGAGGTCGAGGTAAGCGACATCGTGATCGCGGCAGATGGCGCGCGATTCGGGGGATAGGTAGGGACAGACGAGCATCGGTACGACCCGCTCGGCAGCGTGCGCCGGGGACTGGCTGATGCGTGTCACGTAGCTCTCCAGTTCGTACACGGCCGAGCGCACGAAACGGGGGGCACCGTGCGCCTTCACCTCGATGACGAGCAGCCGGACGGCCCCGCCGTAGTGCATGCGAATCAATCCGTCTGGTTGGGATTCGCGGCCGGTCCGACGAAGTTCGGCGAGCGGAGTGACCTCGGTGGCAGGGAGACAACGCAAAAGATCGCGGACGGCATCCAGGGCCCTCGCCTCCAGCTCTTTCTGCAATTCAAAGGGTTTCACCATTCGGTGAAAATACCAGAATCAGTGAAACAAGGGAAGTCGCATCGATGCACTCGGCCATCGCCCGGCGGGCGGCGCGCCCCGGAGCATCGATCAGGCACGGGATTCGGGTGCGGCAACGTTAGGGGGAACAAAGGCGCATTTGTTCAAAAACTTTGATGTAAAACAATTGATTAGAGCAAAAAGTGGCGGAAGAGGTAGGAGCATGGTGTCATCGTATAGTATTGTTTTTGTTAGGTTTAATTTTATTGAAAAGGCGAAAACCCCACACTTGACCCACCACGATCCGTAGGACTTGACGCAACCTCGTGCGACAATGGGTAAGTTGCCCTTCGAGGTGGCGTGAGCGACCGGAGTGACGAGCTTCCCGCGATCTGATTGTGATCACGCAGAGAAGAGATGTGCGTAGCCTCACTGACACGCGGCGGTGGCAGATTGTGATGTCCAGAGGATCACCGGTCGTTGCTTGATCGGCAGTGACTAGGCGCTGTGCGGACCACACTGCCTATGATCGGGCGTTGCTGGGCGACGACTACTGCGCACAAAAGGGCCGCGATGGACGTGGTGGGGTCCCTGCACGAGAGGATCCTCGGACTCGTAGCACGGCACTACGCGCGTGAAATGTGGAGAATGCAGCGATGTTTGACGACGACCTCCCGTCATCGGCGGTGGAACGGGCGGAGATGATGGCCAACCTCCTCGTCGAGCGCGCGACGATAAGCCAAGATAACCATCCCGCCTACACCGAGCTTCGCCGCGGGTTCATGGAAGATCCCGATCTCAGAATGCGCCTGCCGAGGTTCGTTCGCACGCACAGAAACCTCTCGAGTTTCTGGGGGTACATCAAGGAAGCCGCACCGACTTGGGCGGAACGCCGCAAGATCATCCACGAGGCGTTCACGCCGTTATTGGATCACCTCGACAATTCTCACGCGGCGCCGATCGACCAGGTCGCTTCGGACGCGTTTGGGTCCGTCGACCCGGACAGCGTCCGTTCGGCGTGGAGGAAAGCCCTCGACCGGCGCGTCCGCGATCCGGAAGGCGCCATCACGTCGGCGAGAACCCTGCTGGAGACGGTGATCAAGCACGTCCTGGAGGAGTGCGACGAGGAGTACGACGACAAGGCGGAACTACCAAAGCTCTACCGGGCAGCCGCGAAGGCGCTGAACTTGGCGCCGGACCAGCACACCGAAGAACCAATTCGGGCGATTCTCGGCGGGACGATGTCGGTCGTGAACGGGCTCGGGACGTTACGTAATCGTCTGTCTGATGCGCATGGCCGAGGCGGACGGCGTCCGGTTAAGCCATCGCCGCGGCATGCGAGTCTCGCGGTGAACACGGCCGGCGCGATCGCGTTGTTTCTCATAGAGACGCTTGTAGATAGGGAAAGGACCTGACCGACGGGAAAGGCCGACGAACGACGACCGTTTGGGCGCAAGCTTGAGCCGTGGGCACCGCGAACGGTGGCCGCTCGACACGTACGAACGATCGAGAGAGGGCAGCATGCGTGAAAACCCGGGATGTCCTTCTTCCGGTAACGTGTTCAGCTCAAACGATACGAGAAGGATAGCGACGATAAGCCGTGGCAGGGATTTTCAACGGTCGTTGTACGACTGGTACACGCGGGGGTGCCTCTACAGGTTCCTCCCGGAATGCGTGGCGAGGAAGACAAGGGACACGGGAGTGTATCGGCTGAACGCTTCTGGAGGTGCCGCGAGTCTTCCGACCACGGCGCAGCGGGACAACGAGCACGAGAAGCGGATCAGGATCCTCGGAAGCGGTGGTAACGGCGAGATTCTCAATGAAGGCGACGATTTGCGAAGTCGGGTAGTCGAAGAAGGAGGCGACACGACGATCTTGGTCGAGACTGACAGGCCGTACTATCTCTCCAGCTTCACGCTGGATCTGACGAGGCAGCTGTATAAGGACTTCGGCGACACCGCCTTGGTGATCACCGACATCGCAGAGTTCTTCGGGCGCTTGCACAGCGCAGCTCAGCGAAACGGGTTGCAGGCAGCAAGTGCGCCAGTGAGATACACGAGGTCCGTCGTCGTGTATGGCCGTGCCTCGGTTTCGGTGAGTCCTTTCTTCGACAAGGACATTGGGTACAAGGAACAGAAGGAGTTCCGGACCGTACTCTGGTATGCGGAGGAAAACCGTCCCTTCATCGAACTCGACTTGGGAAATCTCGCCGAGATATCGGATCTGATTCCGAGAAAGGATCTATTGCACGAAAGAAGGGTGGAAGAATCGTTCTTCGACGAGCTCTCGCGGGAAGCAATGCGGCAGCTGAATGTACTGTAGGGTCGAGATCCTGAGCGTGAAGTTCCACAACGGAGTACAGACGCTCACAAAGGAAGAGATCGACGAGGCTCTGTTGGGATCCGGGTATGACGGCGTGTTTCACAACGTGCCCAATCTGTACCCTCGGCCGCGCCTGCCGGACGGACCTATTGCAGGACCGGGAGTATTGTCGCCGCGCTGGAGCGTAGAGGTGAGAGCCCGTGTGGGAAACGTCGAGTTCAGCATCGTGAACGAGAAGACAGTCGAGTACGTGCTGACGCATTTAGACGAAGAATATCGACACAGTACCGACGCCCGCTTCGATCATCTGGAAACGAGGGACGGGCGGCGGTTGTACACATGGGGACAGCCGCCCGAGTAGCTGAACCGGCCTTCCAAGTCGTTGGAAGGACCGTGTCGCGGTGCACACAGTACGGCAGCCCGGTCCGGAGGAATCGCCTCTCGCCTGTGGAGAGGTAGTCAGGTTGACTTTACAAACTGAACATTGTGGGCAATTATTCGGTCATTGAAAGAGCAGATTGCTTGGACGATATGGCAGAGTCGTCAGGAACAATGATGGGCTTTCTCGTGAAGAGACCGCCGAAGCTATCGAGCGGCGCTAGGGAGTTTGTCCGCGAGCATCCCGAGGAGGCGCGCGTAGCGGTCGCGGTGGCTCTGGAAACAGCCGCTGCACAATCCGGGGCGGAGCGGGTGAGGTCAGCCGCGGAGGTGCCCGCGCGGCTTCGGAGGTTCGTGGTGGATCGGACTGATGAGGATCTGATCGGCGTCACCGAGGCGGCGTCGCGACTTGGTGTGTCGCGTACGACCGTTTACGACTGGGCGGCTAGGAACACATTGATCGCCTGGCGGTCCACGAAGCGGCGACTGAACATCCCCGCAGGCCAGATTGTGGGGCCCGGTCGGGTTGCTGACGGATTGGCAGAAGTCGTGGACGTTGTTGGGGAGCCGGAGCTTGCCTGGGCTTTCCTCAGTCAGGAGTGGCCCTTCGATGGCGGGATGGCTCGTCCCATTGAGCGCTTGCGGTCCGGTGGGCTCGACGAGGTTCTATCAGCGGCAGCGGGATTTGGCGCTACCTTTACGTGACCAAAAGCCGCTATCCGCGGAGTCTGATCGAACCGCTCCTGGTCAGGACAGCGTTTCCGGAAAGCTACCGGATCATGTCGCAGCGGCATGTCGGCTCGCCGTTGGGAACAACTCCTGCAGACTCCCGATTCGCAACCCGGACTGGAAGTTATACGGTGTTGTATGCAGCCCCGGACTTCTCCACCGCGTTCATAGAAACGATCGTCAGGGACAGGTTCGCGCATCGCCGAACACGGAAGGTCGCGCTTCGCGAGATCACGGAACGCGCGTGGGTCCGTATTTCGTCGGAACCAAGTACGCGGCTGACGCTCCTCGACCTTCGTGCGGATGGCTGCACGCGCATCGGGGCCCCGACGGACGTGGTACAGGCGAGAAATCATGCAGCCGGGCGCGCCCTCGGCAAGACCATCCATGCCGAACAGGCGGATCTAGACGGATTAGTCTATGCGTCCCGCCTGACGGGTGAAGATGTTTACGCGATCTATGATCGAAGTGTCGTAAAGCTGAAAGTGGGCGACGTAGGGAGATTGGACGAGCACGTTGACCTACCGGGTGTTCTGGCGCGCCACGGGATAGGACTCTTGGTTTAACGCTCTGGGGTGTGGCGCGCCCCGTTCGCTCCCGCAGGCTGACGTCAGCCTTGCAGGTGCCCGAGGCGAGTTACAGACGACGTCCTTGACCCACCACTCGACCCCACAAAACACATTCGTCTCGTAGTAGTTTCGGAAGTATCATGCAACTGTGCATACTTGACCGGTGTTCCCATAAGGAATTGTTTTTGGGGCTATTTTTGCGTCGTCAATAGCCTTCGTGAGACCACATGATGCTGCGTGAGCTGGCGGAAGAGGTAGGAGGAGGGTGGCTTCTCAACCTAATGTTTATACTGGTCTTTTATGGGCCCGTGAATCCGCAACCCCACATATGACCCACCAGTGAATGCGTGACTCCGTGCAGCTCTCTGGAGCAACATCGGATCGGCAGTGCGTTCGACAGTGCAGGTAGGATCGGGGGCACCCGCAACGGGGTGCCGGCTGGGTGGCATACCCATTGGAAGCCCGCGTCGATGTACGCCTGCACGACGTCGCTCAAGGAGTCGAAGGCGTGGCCGCAGAACTCGCCGCTATGCCCGCCGCGTGCCGAGAGCAGTTCGACCATGGATTCCTCGACGACTTGAATCGCGAAGTCTACACCGGAGGCCTTGAGTCAGTGGTGAGTTGGAGCGTGTGGAGGACGAGCGGGTGGACGAGGGGACCGTGAAATGCGGCAGGTCTTGGTGGGGTTGATGACAGCGACTCGGCAGCGTGGAGAGCTTCGGGTCCCGCCCAAGGGCCGGGCTCCGAGTGGATGGGTGGGCACCTAGAGCCGGCTGGCGAGGTTTTCAGCCGGCTTGGTACTCGAACGTCGCTATCGGCCGGCGACGGTCTCCACCCCACCTTCACAGCGGAGCATCGCTTCGAACGCAACGACCGGTGGCCGGGTTGCAGACGAGGAAGCGAAGGGTGAGCAGGGTGGCGTTCAGGCGCTGGGGAAACTCGTGGCTCTCGGACGAGTGGCAGGATTGGCCTGTCGGATGACAACGTCAATTGGGTGGCGATGAAGGAGAGTTCAATAACATGCTGAATATAGATTAGATTTTCCTCTCTGGAGTTGCGCAGCCCCACAATTGTCCCACCAACTGAAGCGGCTAACGAAGGAACGTCAAGATACGGGTTCGCGGTCACTGCACCGTAGCGAGGCAACAGTGCAGCTCCCGGCTGAGGATGTCTGCAGTTTCGGGACTTGGGGCACTCCGCGGATCCCCGAGCCCCAAGCAGTTCGACGGTGCCGAGGTGCCCGACTCCGGGGCGAGATCACTCTTTGATGGAAGAGGCTGTACAAATCGGCTCCCCCGACCACGGTACGAGACCACCGCCGCGGCGTCGTGACCAACGGAATGCGACCTTGGGGCACGCCATCAAGTCCGATCGGCACCGCAAGCACCACGGGCAACGACAATGGACCCTGTCAAGATCGCGACAACAGACTTGCTCGAACCGGCCGAGCTTACGGTAGCTCGCGTTGAAGCGCTGCTCGGCTCTATGGGCGGTGCCGTCGATATCGGCGAGGTCTATCTGCACAACCACCGTAGCGAAGTCTGGACGCTCGAAGACGGTGCCGTCTCGGAAGGCAGCTTCAGCGTCGACAGGGGTCTCGGCGTTCGCGCGATCAGCGGCGAAAAGACCGGATTCGCCTACGCGGAAGGTATTCACACCTCGGCCCTGAGGATAGCCGTGGATGCGGCGCGGTCTATCGTCGACGGCCGCGGTGGCAGGCGGGTCGTCGCTGGCCCAGTCCCGAAAGCTGAACGCCGGTACGCCGCGAAGGATCCAATCGCGGCCGCCACGCGCAAAGACAAGCTGGCCCTTCTAGAGCACGCCAATCTCGCGGCCCACCGAACCGACAATCGCATCGAAAAAGCCAGCATTCAGCTCTCGGCCAGTCACGACACCGTCTTGGTTCTCGCGACCGATGGCACCTTCGCCGCCGACATTCGCCCGATGGTGCGCCTGGACGTGTCGGTCATCGCCTCGCAGGGCGCTCGCCGGGAGCGGGGGTTCTCGGGCGCGGGCGGCCGTTGCGACTTCGGCTTTCTGACGCGACAGCGGCTGGAGAATCTGGGCACGGAAGCCGCGCGCATGGCATTGCTGAACTTGGAGGCGGTCGATGCCCCAGCTGGGCCCATGCCAGTTGTGCTGGGACCGGGCTGGCCGGGCGTATTGCTTCACGAGGCCGTGGGTCATGGCTTGGAAGGCGATTTCAACCGCAAGGGCAGTTCGGCCTTTGCCGGCCGCATCGGCGAACGGGTCGCCTCGCCATTGTGCACGGTGGTCGACGACGGGACCCTGAGCGACCTGCGCGGGTCGCTGACGGTCGACGACGAGGGCACGCCGAGCGGCGAGACGGTACTAATCGAAAACGGTGTCCTGAAGGGATACATGCAGGACAGGCTCAATGCCCGCCTCACGGGTGTCGCCCCGACGGGCAACGGCCGGCGTCAGTCATACGCCAGCCTGCCGATGCCACGGATGACGAACACCTTCATGCGAGCGGGCGAACACGACCCGGAAGAGATCGTCGCGTCGTGCAGCAAGGGTCTTTACGCTGCCAACTTCGGGGGCGGGCAAGTCGACATCACCTCCGGGCGGTTCGTGTTCTCGGCCACGGAGGCGTATCTCATCGAGGACGGCAGGATCACGCGCCCGGTGCGCGGCGCCTCATTGATTGGCGACGGACCAGAGGTCATGACCCGGGTATCCATGGTGGGCAACGACCTTCAACTCGATCCCGGCATAGGCGTCTGCATGAAGCTCGGCCAGAAGATCCCCGTCGGCGTCGGCCAGCCGACGCTCAAGGTGGACGAGATCATCGTCGGCGGAACCCTTGCCTGAACGCTGCGATGATCGACGAAGTGGACATCGTCAGGACTGAAGGCGAAATGCAGACCCTGGTGGAGGCCATCCTGCAGGAGGCTAGTCGCCAGGGCGCGAGTGCTGCCGAGGTATCGACGACCCGCAGCACGGGACTTTCGGTTACCGTACGCAACGACTCCGTCGAGACCGTCGAATTCGATCAGACCGGGGCGTTCGCCGTGACGGTATACGCGGGTCACAGCAAGGGGTCGGCCAGGACCTCCGATAGCCGGGCGATCGCGATCCGGGAAACGGTTTCGCGGGCGCTGGACGTGGCGCGATCGACTAGGAACGACCCCTGCAACGGATTGGCGGAACCGGAGTTGATGGCCACGACGGTGCCTGATGTGGACGTTTTCCACCCCGCCCCAATGGACGTCGCTCGTGCCGAAGAGGTGGCGAGAGCCTGCGAGTCGAGTGGGCTCGACTATGACCCCCGGGTAACCATGTCCGAGGGAGTCTCGGTCGGGAACCGCCAGTCATGCCGGGTGTACGGCAACTCGCACGGATTCGTCGGCAGCCAGACGGGCACCCTCCACAACCTGTCCTGTCAGTTGATCGCGGGAGACAGCAACGGCGTGCAGAGGGGGCATTGGCACACGATAGCGCGCGACGCCGCGGACCTTGAAACACCGGAGCAGGTCGGCGGCAAGGCCGCGGCACGGGTGGTGGAGCGGCTCTCGCCCGGTAAGCTTGCGACCGGCCGATATCCGGTCCTGTTCTCGGCAGAGGCGGCGCAGTCGCTGGTCGGCCACCTGATCAACGCGATCAGCGGGGGATCCCTCTATCGGAACGCCTCCTTCTTGCTCGATTCGCTCGGGACCGCCGTTGCAAGTGAGCACTTGTCCCTGGCCGAGGATCCGCTGCTGCGGAAAGGGGCCGGGAGCGGAGGTTTCGACGACGACGGCGTTGCCACCCGCCGGAAGGCCTTCATTGACGTGGGCGTCGTCAGGAGTTATGCCCTGTCCGCCTATACGGCGCGTCGGCTCGGCATGGCCACGACCGGCAACGCCGGGGGCGTGCGCAACCTGACGCTGTCGGGCCGGACGCTGCCGTTCGACGACCTGGTGGCCGAAATGGGCAGGGGCCTGTACGTCACCGAACTGATGGGCTACGGGGTCAATGCGGTGAGCGGCGACTACTCCCAGGGGGCGGCGGGGTTCTGGGTGGAGGATGGAGAAATACGCCACCCTGTGCACGAGTTGACCATCGCCTCGAACCTGAAGGACATGTACCGCGACGTGGTGGCATTGGGGGACGACCTGGACGCGCGATCGAACGTGCGCACGCCGAGCGTGCTCATCGGCGCCATGACGGTGGCTGGACAGGGCTGACCTCCGGACCGGGCGGCTTCGGGCTCGCGGCACGCCCGTATCCGTGCCCGTCGATCCTCCAGCGGCAGACGCACCCGGCGGGTGCTCGCAGCGACCGCCCGCCGGCCGGTCAGGACGACGCGCTCTCAAGCACGGACACGATTTCCGGATTGCCGAAAGTTCGCGCGTAGTCGAGCATGCTACCGAACGTCGGATGCTCCAGATCGACATCAATCCCTTGCTCGACGAGAAACCGGATCGCCGACACGTTGCCGAGCGCCACGACTGCGATGAAGTTCCGGGGGGCTTCGGCGTACGCGGCGGCGAAGTCCACCCCACGGTCCAGCAGCAGCCGCCAGAGCGCCTCGTCCGGCTGCGCGAGGGCACTTGACAGCACGGCGGGATCATTGTCGAGCGGAGTCGCGTCGAGGAGCAGTCCGAGGGTATCCCCGGCGCCGAACAGAGCGGCCTGCTCGGCGGGTTTCATGCCGCGGGCATTGGCTTGCGTAGCGGCATCGGGGTCTTCGTCGAGCAGCTTGGCCAGTTCCTCCGGCCGGTTCAGGGCCGCGAGGTCGGCGGCCGTCAGGCTGGGGCCGTGCTTCAGCACCGCGTGGACGCGATCCGGGTCGCGGGAATTGACCGCGACTTCGATGGGGGTCATGGGACCATTGGAGAGTTCCATCACCTCGTCTATTCGATCCGGATGGTTTTCGAGATAGGCATCGAGCTCTGCGGCCGTGCCGGTCTCTCCTCTGAGGAGCGCCACGAGCGGATCCCTCTCTGCGAGGATCATGCTGGCCCGGCGTGCCGACGCGTGCCGGGGAGTTCGGCCGGCCCCGTCCTTGGCGTTTTCGTCGGCGCCGTATGCCACGAGCAGGCTGTATACCTCATCGAGCTTCGCCGTCGCCGCCAAGTGGAGGACCGACCCGAGCTGCGGATCGAATTCGGTGTTTGCGTCGAACCCGCGCTCCAGCATGACGCGAAGCACATCGAGAGATCCCATCACTACGGCCGTCTTGCCGGGCGTGCGCCGCAACAGCGCGACGGATGCGGCGGCGTTCATGTCCGCGCCCGCGTCGAGCAGGACTTCCGTGCACTCCGCCTGGTTCCAGGCGGCCGCGTGGTGCAGCGGCGTCTGACCGTCCGTGCCGGCCCGATTTGCCAATTGCGGATCCATCGCCAGCAACGCCCGGAGTTCGTCGGCGCGGCCAAGGGCGGCCAGCCCGTCCGCTTCCATGCGGGGACCGGTCTTTGCGACTGCCTCCAGCAGTGATCGCTCACCGCCTCTTATCACGATGGACAAGGGTGTGCGGCCGTTCGAGTCAAAGGCGTCGACCTGAGCCGGCTCCTTGGCCAGCACCGCCTCGACGACCGCCGGGTCGCGGGTCTGCAGGGCACCGAACACGTCCATGCCTTCCGGGGCGTCGACTTCGGCAGGAACCGCGTTCGCGATCAGAGCGTCGACTTCGCGCCGGTAGTGCGAGGGCATCTTCACGCCGAGCATCCTGCTCTTCACCTCGCCGCCGGCATAAAGCATCACGACCGGCACGCTGCGGATGCCGTACCTCCTCGCCGTTTCGGGGGCGTCGTCGACGTCGATCTTGGCGATCTTCGCTCTGTCCCCGTAGGCGATCGCGAGATCGTCAATGATGGGATCCAGCGCCTTGCACGGGCCGCACCAGGTTGCGGAGAAGTCCACGAGCACCGGCACCTCGGATCGTAGCGCTACCTCATCGAAAGTCTCGTCTGTCAGCTTCATGTAGTTGGGCATGTCGTCCTCCGATGTCAGGTGGATACGGGCAGGACCGAGACCGATCGCGTCTCGGCGTCGAGTCTCAGTTGTCGAACGTGGTGTCGCCGCAGGCTCTCGCGATGAGCGATGCTGACGACCGTGGTGTCGGGCAGGTGTGCCTTCAGCGCTTCGTAGAGCGCCGATTCCGTCTCGGGGTCGAGTGCTGCGGTCGCCTCGTCGAGGAAAAGCCAATCGGGCTTGGCGAGCAGCGCGCGGACAAAGGCGACGCGCTGCTGCTCCCCGCCGGAAAGCACCCTGGACCAGTTGGCTAACTCGTTGAGCCGGCCGACGAAGTCACCCAAGTGACACGCTTGCATCACGGAGGAAAGTTCGCTGTCGCGATACTCCTCGGGCGGCATGGGATAGCTTAAGACTTCCCTAAGCGTGGCTGAGGGCAGGTAGGGACGCTGCGGCACGTACATCACCGATCCCCGGGGGAGCCGGATGGATCCACCGCCCCATACCCAAAGTCCCGATATCGTTCTGAAGAGCGTGCTTTTCCCGGACCCCGACGTTCCGGTCACGATGGTGTTCTCGCCCTTCCTGAAGGCGATGTTCACGTCCATGAGCAGTGGCCGTCCGGTCGGCAGCTTGATATCGAGGTGAGAGACTGTCGCTTGTTCGTCGCCGTCGGATTCGATAGCGAACCCCGATTGGCGCAGGTCTTTCTCGGCCTCCCTGAGCGCTTGCTGGAGCGACAGCACGCGGTCGACGCTCGACTTCCACCTGGCGAGCGCGGCGTAGCTGTACACGAACCAGTTCAGCGCCTGCGACACGCTATTGAACGCTTGGGCGAGTTGCAGCAGGCCGCCGAACGTGGCGGTGCCGGCGAGGAACGCCGGCATGCCGGCCACGATGGGAAACACCAGCGAGATCTGGCCCAGGATTCCCTGAAAGCCGAACAGCCGCCGCTTGTACCTGACCAAGGCGACCCAGTTCGTCCAGATGTTTCCGAACAGCGCGCGCAACGCTTCGGTTTCCTGTCGTTCGCCGCCGATTAGCGCGATGCTCTCGGCGTTCTCGCGAACCCGCAGCAGGCGGAACCGGAAGTCGGCCTCCACCGCCTGACGCTGGAATTCCAGCCGTGTCATGGGACTGGATATGACGTGCGTGAACCAGGTGACGAACGTCGCATAGATCATCACGACCCAGAGCATGTACCCGGGGATGTAGACATCGATACCGAGCAGCGTGAATTCCAGGGGTCCGGATATCGCCCAAAGGATCGCGCCAAAGGTCGCCATCCGGGCAAGGTTCGAGAGGAAGCTGAGGAAGATGTCCAGCGTCTCGTCGCACAGATTGAAGAGGTCCATCGACAATCGCTGGTCCGGGTTGTCGACGCCGTAGCTTTTGAGCTCGAGCTGGTTGAACAGCCGGTTGCGGAAATAGACGCCGAAGAAGACCTCCGTGAGCCACTTGCGCCAATGGATGACCAGCATGTTCTGGACATGGATGGACACAATCGTCGCTGCCAGGAACAGGGCGATGAGTCCCAGATACAGGAGACCGACGGGGATGAACTCGTCGATCTGCTTCGATGACAGTCTGTCCATGATGTCCGCGTAGGCGAAGGACATCCGGGCGGTGATCGCCACCGTGCCGAAGTTGAGCGCAACGGTGGTGCCCAGCAGGAGCCAGGCCCTGCCTTTTTGTCGCGACGTCCAGAACGGGTACACGAGCCGATACGTTTCGACGATGTACCTGGCGATGCTCGCCAAGCCGCGTGCCGAGACCTTCATGCGCAGGGACCCAGCGTCGGTACCGACTGTTTCTGGAGTGCCGAACAACGGACTAGAGCGACCCGCCGAGGCTCAGGAACACGCGACGTCCGATCAGGTCGTACAGCAGAATGTTCAGTTGCACGCTCGATTTCGGCCGGGTGTCCAGGAGATTCGTGGCGCCGAGACGAAGTTCGAACCGCTCCGCAATGGTCCATCGCGCGGTGGCGTCGTGGTAGACGACGGACTCGGCCCGGGGTATGCCCTCGAGCCGTCCCCCGAAGGAGCTATCGAGCGTGTCCTGGAAACGGCTCGACAGGAACAGGCCGACCGGGCCGCGGAAGTAGTTAGCCGATATCCTGTATTTCTTCCTCGGCGTGCCCGGCCATCCGATCTCGTCCCGCACTACGCCGTGGTAGGGAGTCAGCCTGAACAACTCCAGACGTGTCCCCGTAAAGGACAGGTCCAGCTCTCCGCCCGCGAGCGCCAGCGAGTAGCTTAGGTTGAGGTCGAGTCCCCTGCTGGCGAGCCGATCGAGGTTGTCGTACTGCGAGAGGATCGTGTCGATCGTACCGTCCGGATTGCGGACGACGAAGTCGCAGGCGGGACTCGAGCCGTCGCCGACCTGGTCCGTAACGCAGTCGAAGTGCGCGGCGGTTCCTTGGAGGAACCGGATCACGCGATCGGTGTCGATGTCGAAGTAGTCGGCTTCGAGCACCAGCCCCGGCACAAACGGAGGCTCGAATGTGAAGCCGGCCGTCAGCGTCTGGGCCGTCTCCGGACCCAGGTCGGGGTTGCGACGTGTCACCAGCGAGGCGAGCGCGAAGGGGCTGTTGGTGACGACGTTGACGCCGCGGGCCTCGCAGTTGCTGCGGACCAGGTCGGGGTCGAAGGCGAAACTGATGCCGAGCAGGCTGCAGCGGTCTAGGGTGAGCGCGATCTGTTCCGAGCCGGGGCCCGAGACCTCGCCGAGGTTCGGCGCGCGGATCGCGGACCCCAGGGCGATGCGAAATCGCAGCGATCCGATGGGCGCCCAGGCCAGTCCCGCTTTCCAGGAGTCGACAGCGCCGTCGATGTGGCTGTAGTTTCCTATGCTCCCGGACAGATCCAGACTCAGCTTGTTCACCAAAGGTTGCCCCGCGAGCAGGGGAATGTTGAGTTCGGCCCGAGCCTCGCCGACGCTGAAGTCGGCTTTGGAGTAGTCGTAGTTTCCGAGCGAATGCGCGAACGTGTCCTCGATCAACGTGTCCTGGTTGACGTCGATGCCGACGGACTGCCTTCGGTACTCGAGGTTGAGCGCGAACCTCATGTCGCCGGCCGGGGTCGGCAGAAGGCGGCCCAGCAGCGACGCCGAGGCGACCTGAAGGCGCGTTGTCTCCTGTTGCTCCGGCGAGAAGTAGAGGAAGTCGATCAACGCCGGCGGCAACGTGTGTCGGTCGAAGGGTCCGAACGGGTCGATGGGGACGCAGCCAGCAGAGGGGTCCGCGCATACCGGCTCGCCGGTGGCGGGATCGCGCGTGGCCTCCACGGCCTGTTTCAGGCGCCACCGGTTGATCGAGTCGTACGCGAGGTATCTTTCGCTGCGGTCCGCGCTGTATGAGACCTCCCAGCGAAAGTCGTTCGGCATCGTCCCCTTGAGTCCGAGGACAACGTCGACCTGGTTGGACTCCGTATCCAGCGTATTGCGCCCGAATTCGTAGAACCTGCGGGTGAAGGCCCTGGCCGCGGCGGGGATCACCGACAGGATGGCGGCCGACGTCGGTGGCAGGAACGGGTTGCCGGGATCGACGAGGACGGGACCGAGGGTCGTCTCCTGGTTCGGGTTCAGGTCGACGTAGAAACCGCGGTGTCCCGAGTGGGTTCGAATGTACGTCGCCTCGCCGAACGCCTCGACGTCAAGAGGTATCCCATCGGCGCTGCCTAGGGTCCGATCGAAGGTGATGCCGAGCTGCGTTCTCTCGACGGGAAACGTGAGGTAGGGCGTGCGCTCCTCTTCGGCAGGCGGCCCGTCGCCGCCGATGCTTTGCCCGGATATCGTCAATTCGCCGGGGTCGAACGGGACGAGTCCGGCGGCGTCGTCGAAGGTCAGAAACAGGTGGCGGAACAAGCCTCTGCCGTTGATGGCGGGATTCGTGACGTTGTCCCGCAATTCAGTCGTCAGCGAGAGCGTCGTGAAGTCGAACGAGAATATTAGTCTCTCGAGGTTGAGGGGATCGAGGAAGTCCCGGTTCTCCCTCAATGCGGGTTCGACATTGGTGTGCTCCAGGTTGAGCATCAGACCACCGTTGTCGAACGACTTCCCCCACGTCACGGAGGCAAACTGCTCGTCGCCGTCGCCGTGTTCGTTTCCCTGGAGTCGAAATGTGTAGTCGATCCCGTCGTGGCGGTCCTTGAGTATGATGTTCACCACGCCCGCGATGGCATCCGTCCCGTAGACTGCGGACGAGGCGCCCGTAATGATCTCGATCCGCTCGACGCGGGACGTGGGGATGTTGGCCAGATTCACGTCCGACGAGCCGACGATTCCGGCAGCTTGGCGACGCCCATTCACCAGCACGAGCGTCCGGCTGCTCGACCCGCGGGTGAAGCCGCGGAGGTTCACGCTGGAGATCCCGCCCAGAGTCGGGTTGGCGGTGTTCGTGGTCGCAAGGTTGGATGACGTGGACGACGCTTCGGCCAGCAGCGCCTGGCCGACGTCGGCGTACCCGCGGTCGCGCAGGTAGTCTCCATCGATGACCGTGAGCGGCGCGGTGACTTCCGAGCGCGCGCGCTGGATTCGAGAGCCTGTCACTATGACCTCTTCGACTTCGCGTTCGGGCGGCCCGTCGTCGACATTCCCGGGAGCGCTCTGCGCGCCGGGGCTGTCCGATTCGGAGGCGGCGGGCTGCCCGTCCGACGGTTCGGGTGCGCCCCCGGGGTCGGTATCTTCCTTATCGGGCGGCCCATCCTTTGGCGTCGAGCTTTCGATGGCGACGGTGCGGTCGTTGACAAAGGTGTAGGAGAGTTTGGTTCCCCGGAGCAGCCGTGCTAGTTCCGCTCCAGGATCGTCCGCCGCCCCAGCCGACGGCGCATATGCCCGCGCAGTCTTGCCGGCGACGAGTTCGGGTTGGTAGACGAGCTGCAGGCCGGTCGCCTCGGCGAACGAGAACAGGGCCTCGTCCAAAGGCACCTCGGCGGCGGGAGCAGACTCTGCCTCCGCCGGTCCGGCCGGCGCGTTCGGACAAAGCAGCAACGATGCACAGAGCAACACTAGCGAAAACGGTCGTCGGATCACTATCACCTCCCCGAAGGATCGCCCCTTTTCATACAGAGAGTGTTCCCCACCGCGTTTAGGGCACTCGACCGGGTCGCGCGACGGTTTAAGAAGGCCGAGTCCCTGCGATGCCGATGCGACGCTTGCGCCACGAAATCCTCCGGCTTCGGGCGCGCGGTACTTCGGCCCCGCTCACGCCTAGTCCGGCGGGGCGTCTAGGTATTTCTCGGCGTCGAGCGCCGCCATGCAGCCGAATCCCGCCGATGTCACCGCCTGTCGGTAGACGTGGTCGGCGACGTCGCCGGCAGCGAATACGCCGGGGACGCTGGTCGCGGTCGCATCGCCACCGGTGCCGCTCCGGATTTCGATATAGCCGTCGTTCATGGCGAGCTGTCCCTCGAAGACTCCCGTGTTCGGAACATGGCCTATGGCGATGAAGACGCCTTCCACGGGCAACTCCCGGCAGGCGTCTTCGCCCACGGACGACAGCACGGCGCCCGTGACGCCGCTGTCGTCGCCGACGACTTCAGCCAGCGTGTGTTTCCAGACGATTTCCACCGAGCCGCCCCGCGCGCGCTCGAACAGGCGGTCCTGGAGAATCTTGTCGGCGCGCAGCGTGTCCCGGCGGTGGACCAGGTAGACGCGGCTGGCGATGTTCGAGAGGTACAGCGCATCCTCGGCGGCCGTGTTGCCGCCACCGATCACGGCGACTTCGCAGCCGCGGTAGAAGAAGCCGTCGCAGGTCGCGCAGGCGCTCACGCCGCGCCCCTTGTACGCCTCTTCGGAAGGCAACCCGAGATACCTGGCGGACGCGCCGGTGGCGATGATCAAGGCGTCGCAGGCGTATTCGGTGGCATCGCCCGCGAGCTTCAGCGGTCGCCCGCTAAAGTCGACGCTCGCGATCTCGTCCTGGACGATGGTTGTGCCGAACTTCTCGACGTGTTCGGCCATGCGAAGCATGAGTTCCGGACCCTGCAGATCGTTGTGGTCGCCCGGCCAGTTGTCTACATCCGTGGTCGTAGTGAGCTGCCCGCCGACTTCGGCACCAGTGATCAGCACGGGGTGCAGGTTGGCGCGGGAAGCGTAAAGGGCCGCCGTATAGCCGGCCGGGCCGGATCCAATGACGATGAGCCTATGCCGTTGGACCTCAGCGGGCACTGCTAGCCCCCGGCACGCGTTGGGCGGGGGCCCGTCCGACGGCGCTTCCATAGCCCGAACGGATTTGGCGATCAGGGCCAGACGTTCCCTTGACCATCGTCAACTCGAAGGGTCACCTTCTGTACGACCAGAGAGTGTTTGGAAACGGGTTTAGGGCACTCGATCGTCGGCAGAATGGACGACCAAGGCGGTCCCGCTGCGGCGGACGTCGATCGTCGGCGCTTCGACGGTTTTGAGGTATTCGACGAGCGACGCTGGATCGTTAGCCGAGAATACGCCGCTGAGCCGCATGTCGCCCAACTTGGGGTCGCCGATCTTCAGCTTGACGGCGTTGTATCGATTGAACTCCTCGGCGATAACGGCCAATGGGTCGCCATCGAAGACCAGGCGGCGTTCGGTCCACGTCAGCACCTTGTCGGTGTGAACGTCTTCCGGCGGGCCGGCTCTTCCCGCGTGGTCGATGCCGACGCGCTGCCCGGCGACGACCTCGACAAGGTCGGCGGAGCCCTCGCCGGAGGTTGCGGACGGTCCTTCCGCCGAAGGACCGGGTGCGACCTGACCGATTCTGACGGCACCGGCGACGACCGTGACGATGGCCGAATCCCGCCGACGCCGGATGTTGAACTGTGTTCCCACAACCCGGACCTCCGCTCCGCCCACCCGCACGATGAAGAGCCGGGCGGGATCCTCGACCGCCGTGAACAGGGCCTCGCCTTCGACCAGTTCCAGGAACCTCCGTCGCTTGTCGTAGTCGATCCGTACCTGCGACTGCGTATTGAGGTGAATGATCGAACCGTCGTCCAACGCGACGGACCGTTGCTCTCCAAGCTCGGTAGAGACGGTCTTCGGATCGCCCGCATCCATCTGCCAGTACAGCAGCCCGGCGAAGACCGCGACGAGCACCGAGGCGGCGATGGCGGAAATCCGGGCAGTCAGGGCACGTCGCGTTGTTGGGGCGGTCGATGCGGCCGGCGGCACGGGAAACGGCACGACGCCGTCGTGCGAGACGAGGGTGTCGATGTCGATTCGCCGATTAGGGTCGATGTCTGCCATGTCGTTCCATACGACCGCGGCGTCCATGTACTCGCGCACGTTCGCCGGCGAACTTCGCAGCCACTGGGCGAGCTGCCTGCTTTCCTGTCGGGTGAGCGGGCGTTCCTGGGCAATGAGAATCCAGTCGGCCGCCTCTTTCGGATGCGGGATGTCCCTAGCGCGCTTCATTCGCTCGACTCGTTCATTCTGAGGCGGCAATGAGAGATCGCCTGTTTCAAGTACTTCTTGACCATGCTGGTGGAAACGTCCAGCCGTCCGGCAATCTCGGCGTAGGTCCAGCCGTCGCGGCGCTGTAGAACCAGTGCCGCCCGAACCTTGGGCGGCAGTTCCTCCAGCCAGTCCTCGAGCTGTCGGATACGCTCCTGCTGGGACGCCAGTTCATCGACGTTTATGGCGTGGGGGTCGGAGAACGCCGGGTCTATGCTGAACTCCTTCTCCCTCGTTCGGCGTTTCTGTTCCCGCAATCGGTATTCATAGATCAGATTGATCGCGATCCTGAACAGGTACGCATCGGGCTGGTGGATCAGGTCGGCATCCTTCACCCGCAACAGGCGCATGAAGGTCTCTTGGGCCAGATCCTGGGCGTCGATCGGGTTGGCGACGCGCGCGGCAAGGAAACGCTCTATCCTTGCGCGGTTTTCCATGATCACCGATTCGCGCTTGAAGCACCGCCTGACTGGCTGTTCCGAGCGTGTTTCCATATCCCTAGAGAGCGTTTTGGACACCATGTCGGGCATCGCGACGTGATTCCAACGGCTTACGAGTCCCGGTCACCTCGCATTGGACCCTAGCACTCCAGACAAGCTTCATCCATTTCGTTGGGGTGTTCAATGCTTGGCGCGCGCGACCCCAAGCGGAAGGCGGGAATGGTGGTTGCCGGTCTTTGAGGGGGGCGTGGAATCTTCGGGGTTACTTTACAAACTGAACATTGTGGGCAATTGTCCGGTTTTAAAGAGCAGATGGCTCTAGCGAGATGGCAGAGTCGCCGGAACGATGTTGGGTTTCCTCGTGACGAGACCGCCGAAGCTGTCGAGCGGTGCCCGGGAGTTTGTCCGCGTGCATCCCGAGGAGGCGCGCGTCGCGGTAGCGGTGGCTCTGGAAACGGCCGCAGCACAATCTAAGGCAGGCCGACGAGATCAACGGGGGATGTGCCTGCGCGGCTCCGGCGGTTCGAGGTGGATCCGACAGGAGAGGATCTGATTGGCGCCACGGAGGCAGCGTCACGATTGGGTTTGTCCCGTACGACCCTTTACGACTGGGCGGCCAGGAACACGTTGATCACTTGGCGTTCCACGAAGCGCCGACTGAACATCCCGGCAGGTCAGATCGTCGGGCCCGGTCGGGCCGCTGACGGATTGGCAGAAATCGTGGACGTTGTTGGGGAGCCGGAGCTTGCCTGGACTTTCCTCAGTCAGGAATGGCCCTTTGAGGACGGCGTGGTCCGGCCCATCGAGCGCTTGCAGTCCGGTGGGCTCGACGAGGTTCTATCGGCGGCAGCGGGATTCGGCTCGACCCTTATCTGACCGACGACCGCTATCCGCGGAGCCTGATCGAGCCGCTGCTGGTCAGGACAGCGTTTCCGGATAGCTACCGGATCATGCCGCGGAGGCATGTCGGATCGTCGTTGGGAACAACCCCTGTCAAAAAGGCTCCATGAAATCCCATGAAGCCGCATGAACCTGGCGGAAGAGGTAGGAGTCGAACCCACCGGACGCCTATCGAGCGTCCCGACGGCTTTGAAGGCCGCGCGCCCCACCGGAGACGATGCTCTTCCGGGATCGATTCTACGTCACGGGGCGTGGCCGCTTCGCGCTGGTTCAACCGTTAGGAGGTCTGGCCGATTCTCGATGCATCGCCGACCACGTGGCGGGTGTCGCCCACGCGTTTCGTGAACCCCGCGGCGTCGAAGTGTTCGAGCACTTCGATCACGACGTTGCGGCCCACACCGGTGGCGTCTCGGAAGTCGCGTACCGTGAACGGTCCTTGATTGTCGAGCCGGACCGCGGCGTCGGCCAGTTCGGCAAGCCGGGCGGGGAGGTAGTAGCGGGTATCGCTGACCCGCACGGCGAGTTGGAAGGCGGGAAGGGCGCGCATCTCGCGTTCGAACGCGGGAAACGGGCGTCGCAGGCGCTTGGCGATGTCGCCGAGGCTGGGCGGCTGGGTACTGTCGAGCCACGTCTCGACGGACTCGAACAGGCGTTGCACGTTCTCCGGGATGGCGGCGCGGTGGGTCGTCTCGGCATAGCGGCCGTTGTCGATGCGTAGCGCCCCGGATTCGACTTGGGCGCCTAGGACCAGTCGCTGTGCCTGGCGCTCCGCGGAGGTTCCGGCGCAGATCTCATCGGGATTGAGTCCGGGGCTGTCGGGATGCTCGCGGTGGTGCTTCGCCAGCTTGTCGCGGACAAAGCGCGACGCGGCGTCGACAAGCTCGGGATGCAGGAGGTGGTCGTCGATTCGTTGCAGATGAGCACTTCCGGCCAACTGCTCGACCGTGTCCGCGGCGAGGTTCCAATGACGTGCGAAGTCCTCGACCGCCAGGGGGGATTGGTTGGCGAGGGCGGCGAGGCTGTCGGTGACGTCGTCCAGTCGAACGGCGGTGAGGCGTTGGCGCCTCGACTCGTTCCTGCGGCGCGACAAGGGAACGCCGATTTCGGCGACGCGGCCGCCGCCGAGGGTGCGTTCGAGGTCGTGGTCACGCAGGACGAACCGATCCCCGATCTTCACGTGGAGTGGTTCCTCGCAGACGACATCGCAGATTGCCGTGGCCCCGGGCGCGATGGGGGCGCCCTCGATCAGCAGGATGCGGGCCTGGGTGTGGCTGGTGGCGTGGTAGGCGTGAACCGGTGCGTTGTGTTTCACCGGACGTGGGAAGTCGTCCAGGACCGTAAGCCGGGCGGCGAATCCGTCAACAGGCTCCCGCGTGGCGGGATCGAGTAGCCAATCGCCGCGGCGCACTTCACCGAGATCCGCGCCTGCGATGTTGATCGCCGCCCGGTCGCCGACCGTGGCCGTCGACGAAGGTTCGTCCTGGACGTGGATGCTGCGGACGCGCACCGGTACTCCGGCCGAAGTGACGAGGCGCGCGTCGACGGTCGTGGTGCCGTCGACCACCGTGCCGGTGACCACCACGCCGCTGCCGCGCACCGTGAAAGCGCGGTCGATAGCCAACCGGAACAGGGCGTCCCGACTCGTGTGCACGGCGGAGGCGGCGGCTTGTTCGAAGTGACCGGCCAGGTCGTCGATCCCCGTGCCCGTCTCGCAGGACACATCGACGATTTCGGCGCTCGCGAGAAACGAGCCGTCGACGAGCGTACGAATCTGTTGCCTGACCTCGTGCAGGCGATCCGCGGATACCCGGTCAACCTTGTTCAGGGCGACCACGCCGCGATTCAGGCCCAGCAGCCGGAGTATCTGCAGGTGTTCCAGGGATTGCGGCATGACGCCGTCGTCGGCGGCGACGACGAGAAGCGCGTACTGCTGACCGGCTATCCCGGCGACCATGTTGTGCACGAAGCGGTGATGGCCGGGCACGTCGACGAAACCGACCCGGTGCGCACCTAAGTCGGTGTACGCGAAACCCAGGTCGATGGTCAGGCCGCGGCGTTTCTCCTCGGCCAGGCGGTCGGTGTCGACGCCGGTCAGGGCGCGGACTATGGAGGTCTTGCCGTGGTCGACGTGGCCCGCGAGGGTGACGATCAATGCAGTGTTCCCAGGACTTCGACCAGTTCGTCCAGTGGGTCAGTGCCGCGCATATCGAGCCACAGCCGGTTATCCGCGATACGACCGACGACGGCGGGGCGCAGCCGCCGCAAGGCCGCTTCGAAGGCTCTCAGCTCCGATCCCTTGGCGAAGGCCACGGTGACGGCGCGGCTCTCGAGGTGCTGGCCCGGAAGGGCGCCACTGCCGGTCTCGGCGAGGGAGGGCTCCACGGCGACTTTGGCGTTGGCAACGTCGCCGAGAGCCCCGGCAACGATCTCGGCCCGACGCTCCAGTTCGTCGATTGGCAGGGCAAGCATGCCAAGCACGGGAACTATCTCGGCGACGTGGGTCTCGTCCTCGTAGGCCTTGAGTGTCGCGTCCAGGAGCGTCAACGCGATCTTGTCGAGGCGCAACGCGCGCTTTAGGGGGTTGGCGTTGATTCGCTCGATCAGGGAACGGCGGCCGACGATGAGACCCGCCTGGGTGCCGCCGAGCAGCTTGTCTCCGGAGAAGGTGACGAGGTCGGCGCCCGCGTCGAGCAACTCCCCGGGCAGGGGCTCGCGCGGCAGGCCGTACTTGCCGAGATCCACCAGCGCGCCGCTGCCCGCATCGACGCAGAGGGGAAGATCGCGGCGGTGGGCGATGGCGGCGGCGTCGGCGACTTCGACTGCTGTCGAGAACCCCTCGACCCGGTAGTTGCTCGGATGCACCTTGAGCAGGAGAGCCGTGCGGTCGTCGATGGCGTTTTCGTAGTCGCGCGCGTGGGTGCGGTTCGTCGTGCCGATCTCCTTCAGCCGGCAGCCGGCACGCTCCATGACATCGGGAAGGCGGAAACTGCCGCCGATCTCGATCAACTCGCCGCGGGAAACCGGCACGTCGCGGCCTAGGGCGAGGGTGTTGAGTACCAGCAGGACCGCGGCCGCGTTGTTGTTCACTGCGGTGGCCGCCTCGGCACCCGTGAGCAGACACAGGCGATGGGCGACGATCGCTTCCCGGTCGCCCCGTTTGCCCGCGCCCAGGTCGTATTCCAAGGCCACCGGTCGGGTCGCGGCGGTCAACGCTGCCTCGGCGAGATCCGGAGCGATCGGGCTGCGGCCGAGATTTGTGTGTACGAGGGTTCCAGTGAGATTGAACACCGGCTCGTAGCCGCGGCCAAGCTGCTTCTCGAGCCACTCGTCGATCGCCTTGGCGTAGCCCGAGGGCGAGTGCCCCCAGTCCGGTATCTCTTCGGCGGCGCGCAGGGTAGTCTGCAGGGCGCGAACGGCGATCTTGACCGTGCGGAAGCCCCAACGTGAGACTGCCGCTGCCGTCGCGGTTTCGTTCAGCACGCGATCGACGCTCGGTAGTTGGCGGCGCGACATGGCGGCGAGCTTACCACCCGCGCTTCAGACGCGACCGCGTCGCGCGCGTCCGGAGAAAGAACGCAGTGGCCGCTTCACCGGGGTGCTTCATACGGGCGTGATAAGGTCGCCGTCTACCTGCTGTAAGAGGACGGATCGTGGGCGAGAAGGACGTCGCGTTCGTGGGCTTGGGCGTCATGGGCTATCCGATGGCCGGCCATCTGGCTGCTGCCGGCCACCGTGTCCGCGTCTACAACCGGACCCGCAGCCGCGCGGCCCAATGGCTGGGTGAACATCAAGGATCGGATGCCGCGACCCCGCGGGAGGCGGCCGAAGGCGCCGCGATCGTGTTCATGTGTGTCGGCAACGACGATGATGTACGCAGCGTCGCTTTGGGGGATGACGGCGTGTTGGCCGGGACCGCCGAAGGGGCGGTCGTGGTCGACCATACGACCGCGTCCGCCAATCTCGCCCGTGAGCTGGAAGCTGCCGGTGACGCGCGCAACGTCGGCTTCGTCGATGCCCCCGTGAGCGGCGGTCAGGGCGGGGCGGAGAGCGGGCAGCTCACCGTCATGTGCGGCGGGCGCGCGCCGGTGTTCGACCGGGTCGCGCCGGTGATCGACTGCTACGCGAAGTCGGTGAAGCGGATGGGCGAGGCCGGCGCCGGCCAACTGACGAAGATGGTCAACCAGGTGTGCATTGCCGGCGTCCTGCAGGGGCTCGGCGAGGCCATGCACTTCGCGGAGAAGGCGGGGCTTGACGTGGATGCCGTGGTGGAAGTGATCTCCAAGGGTGCGGCCCAGTCCTGGCAGATGGACAATCGCGCCTCGACCATGGCCCGGCGCGAGTTCGAGTTCGGTTTCGCCGTGAACTGGATGCGCAAGGATCTCGACATGACCTTGGCGGAGGCGCGCAAACTCGGTGCGCGGATGCCGCTGGCGGCGCTGGTCGACCAGTTCTATGCCGACATCCAGGCCATGGGCGGCGGTCGGTGGGACACCTCGAGTCTGATCGAACGGCTGCGCCGTGTGGACCACGCGACCGCTTCGCGGTCGCCCGTTGCCGACGACGCCGAGTAGCAGTCGAGCCTGTATTCCATGGCAGAGAGTCCAAGGGCATGACCCGATTCGCCGCCACGCCGGAGGACGACTACCCCGTCGTCTACATCGCCGACACCGACAAGCCCTTGCCGCGCAAGGTCAATCCGGCGACGCGTTACGCCTACTTCAAGCTCATCGCCCGGGGTGGCCGGTCGATCATCCAGTCCTGCAAGGACCTGCACTTGATGCGGGTGGTCTGCTACAAGAGCCTGAAGGCGGAGTTCGCCGACGATCCGGACGAGCAGCGCCGGTTCCTGCGCGAGGCGCGGGTGTCCGCGATGCTGCAGCATCCGAACACCGTGCCTACCTACGAACTCGGCCGCGACCTCCAGGGCCACTACTACTTCACCATGAAGATGATCCACGGCTATACGCTGCGGGAGATCTACGACTACCGCGAAAGGTACGACCTGACACGGCTGGTCGAGGTCATCATCCAGGTGGCCCACGCCTTGGAATACGCCCACGGCCACGGTGTTGCGCACCGCGATGTGAAGCCGGAGAACGTTCTCGTCGGTCCGTTCGGCGAGGTGCTCCTGCTCGACTGGGGCCTTGCCAAGGTCTGGGATCCCGACGGCGGTTCGGGGACAGAGCCGGCAACCGAGGCGGTGGTCGACGACCTCTCTCTGACGCTTCACGGCCGGCTTCAGGGGACGGTGTCGTACATGTCGCCGGAGCAGATCCGGATGGACGACGACATCGACTACCGTACCGACATATACAGTCTCGGCGCGGTTCTCTACGAAGCGCTGGCGGGGCAGCCGCCGGTGATCGGCGAGAGCATCGACGACATCCTCGACCACACGCTCCATGCGGACATACCGCCGCCGTCGGCGGTGTCGAAGGGCGTGGTGCCCGAACGCCTGGACGAACTCTGCATGCTCTGCCTTCGCCGCGGTGCCGACGAGCGTGTGCAGACGACCGGAGAACTGATCCGGGAGCTCCAGGAGGACTGGTAGCCGGGTTACGACACAACGGCCGTTTCGGTATCTCTTCGCATCGGGACAGGCGTCTGCCCGAGGCATCGAATCGCCCGGTCACAAGGGGTATAGTTCGGCTGACCGCAAATTGGGGGGTTACCATGGTCTCCGTCGGTTTCAAGTCCCGTAGAACGACATTTCAGACGCTGAAGTTGGGCGCGCCAGCGCTTGGCCTGCTCTTGGCGCCTTGCGCGGTGCTCGCCGCCGAGGAAGAAGAGGATTCGCAATACATCGAGGAGGTCACCGTCACCGCCCAGCGGGTCGCGGAGAGCATCCAGGATGTGCCGATCGCGGTGACCGCGCTCACCGGGGACGACATCGAGGAGCGACAGGTCATCACGCCTTCGGACCTGCAGATGAACGCCTCCAACGTGTCCTTCAGTTCCACCAACTTCGGCGGCTCCACGTTCAGCATCCGCGGGATCGGCAACCTCGTAATCGCACGCACGGGCGAACCCGGCGTGTCGCAGCATCTGAACGAGATCGCTGTGTCCACCAACCTAAACATTCTCGAGTTCTTCGACATGGAACGTGTCGAGGTGCTGCGCGGCCCGCAGGGAACGCTGTTCGGGCGCAACGCGACGGGGGGCGCCATCAACTTCATTACCCGCAAGCCGGAGCTGGACGGGGTCAATGGATACGTCGACTTCGAGTACGGCAACTACGAGCACTCCCGGTCGAAGTTCGCGGTCAACCTGCCGCTGGCAGACTCGGTGGCCGTACGGGTGGCCGCATTCCAGTTGGAACGGGACGGCTATACGAAGAATCTCGCCTACGGCCAGACTGGTTCCAACGGCGAGAGGCTGTCGGGAATTGGCCCGTCCCTCGACGGACGCGACATACTGGCGTATCGCGGCACCGTCCTTTGGGAGATCAGCGATCAGGCCCGGATCTGGGGTCTCTACAGCCGTTTCGAAGAGGACGACAACCGGGCCCGGATTACCAACCAAGTCTGTGTCACAAACCCGATTCCGACCACCGGTTGCCTACCGGACGAGTTCGGCTTCGAGACCTCCCATCTCGGTGCCACCACCGCGGGGATCTTCGCCGGCGCCGCCGGCGCATTACCTTTCGGGGCACGCCAGGGTTCCTACGACTTCCCGCGCCCGAACATCAACGGGTTCCGGGAAATGCACACCGACTTCGAGCCGATCTACCAGTACCGTGAGGAACTGTTCGCGTTCGGCTTCGACTTCGATTTCAGTTGCTACAGCGCAAGCATCATCGGTGCGCGCCGCGACATCACCTTCCTGGCACAGCAGGACTACCTCATGGATGTCGGCGCGAGCCTCGGTCCCTCGGCGGAGAACCCGTCGGGTGCGTGGCCCACATCGGAGCCTGCGGGCGGCGCCGGGGTGGAGTGGACGTCGGATTCCTGCAATGTCCTGGACGGCACGGCCGGACTGCGGGGGGGATGCCGTCTCCCGGCGGCGCAGAACCGCGCGTTCGCCTTCGACCAGATCGACGGAATCAACGAGTACTGGACCGTCGAGGCGAAGATCCACTCCAACTACGAGGCGCCCTACGGCTTCCTCGCGGGGATAACGGCGCTGGAGAACTTCGGCTACGGCAGTTACTACGTGCTCGCCAACACCCTGGATCTGGTCGGTAGCTACGGGTCGGCCACGTTGCAGGCACCGCCGCTCTATCCTAGCTTCTTCATGAATTCCAACGACCCGGTGGAAGGCACCAACTCCGATGGCTTCGCGGCTTTCGGCGAGGTGTACTACGACCTGTCCGACCGGATGAAGCTGACCGCGGGTCTGCGCTACAACGAGGACGACAAGAGCACCAGCGACTCCAGCGTGCTGTTCAACTCCGCTGACGTCAATGCCGCGCTCGGGGGTCTCTTGGGGCAAACGGTGTGGATGAGATCCGGCCTGCTGGGGGAGATGTCTGCGATCGCGGGCGGCACTGCCACGGAGATCAGCGCGGCCAGCCAGCGGCTGCTAGCGTTTCACAATGCCGAGGCCACGTACGCGACCAACGCGCCCGCGGCGATCGGACTGTTCGTCGCGGCGGGCGCCGCGCAGGCGATCGGCGCCCAGGTCCAGGCGGGAACCTTGCCTCCCGCGTTCATCCCGGCAGTCGTGCAGGGATTGCCATTGCCGCCGGTCTTCCAACAGACCGTACTCGCGTTGTTGTCGGGTAATCCGGTTGCCATCGGCACGGACCCTGGACGGCTGGCGGGCACGTCGGCCCTCGCCGCCATCGCCAACGCAATCGGTCCGGCGCCGGCGTTCGGCGAGACCCGCTTCATCACGGGCAGTCCCACGGCCTCCACCTGGAAGGAACTCAGCGGACGTCTCGGCATCGACTACCGGCTTGACGACGGCACGCTGCTCTACGGGTTCTACAGCCGTGGCTACAAGCCGGGCGGTTTCAACCCCGCGATTCCGCCGCAGTTCCATGGCACCACGCCCTTCACCTTCGCCCCGGAGCAGGTGAACGCCCTCGAAGTCGGCGCCAAGCGGACGCTCATGGAAGGACGCCTCGTGGTGAATGCCGCCGCGTTCTACTACGACTACGCGGGCCTGCAGATCACACGCATTCGCAACAACACGTCGATCAACGAGAACATCGATGCGAGGATCATGGGCGTGGAGATCGAGGGCATCTGGCGTCCCGAAGCGTTCCCGAACGCGTTCATCGACTTCGCCTACGGCTGGCTCGACTCCGCAGTCCAGGACTCCGCGTCCATCGATCCGATCAATCGTACGGGGGGCAACCCGGCCTATGTCCTGCTGAACAACATCGATCCGGGCTCGTCCACGGCAACGAACTACGTGGCCAACGAGTCGCAGATCACCGCGGAGCTTCTCGCCGCGGCACTCGGCTCGGGGGCGGCGCTGGACATTCGCAACGGAGCGACCGTGGAGTCGGTATCCCATCCGCCCAACAGCGCAGGCTTGTCCATCCCCGCGTATTTCTCGCGGAACTTCCTGGATGCGGCGGGTGTGGAAACCCTGGACGGCGTTCCGGTGGATCTTGACGGCAACACGTTGCCGAACGCCCCGGACCACACACTTAGGCTCGGCTTGGCGTACACGTGGCCCGTGGGCCAGGGCGACCTCACGGCGCGCTGGGACGGCTATTGGCAGACCGATTCGTACGCCCGTGAGTTCAATGCACGAGGCGACGAGATCGACAGTTGGATGCAGCACAACCTCTCGCTCATCTATGAACGAGATGGCTGGCTCGCCAGGGGGTGGGTGCGCAACGTTGCCGACTCCGAGAACGTCACCGGCAAATACTTGACCTCCGACACATCCGGTTTCTTCCGCAACTACTTCGTGACGGAACCGAGGATCTTCGGCGTGTCGGTGCGCTACACCTTCGGCGAGTGACGCGCCGATCGGTGCCGGGTGGGCGGCGACACGCCCATGCGGGCACGTTCTTCGTCCGGGCGGGTTCGCCCGGGCGCGTTCCCTGAACCACCGGGGAGCGACATAAGCGCAGGCACGGGCGCCGTCGGACGCAGGGCCCCGAGAGGGCCGGCCAACGCAGCCGGCGACGTTTCCCGTGCCCGGGAAATCGCACAGGGGCTGTATCCCCACCAGGTCGAAGGCGTCGGCTTCCTGCTGGGTCGTCGGCGTGCGATCCTGGCCGACGACATGGGTCTGGGCAAGACCCGGCAGTCGATCATCGCCATGATGGAGGCGGCCCCGGTCGGGCCGTGGCTCGTGGTCTGCCCGGCCTCGGTCAAGCACAACTGGGCCCGTGAGATTCGCCTTGCGCTGGGTGAGGCACCGACCTATGTAGTGGGTTCTAAACCTCCGCCGGGGCCGGGGTTCCGGGGTTGGGTGGTCATCAACTACGACCTTCTAAAGCGTGACATCGACGCCCTCATCGGGCACGAGTTCACGGGGCTCGTTTTCGACGAGGGGCACTATCTCAAGAATCACCGCACCCAGCGCAGCCGCTTGTCCAGAAGGTTGGTGATCGATCGTGATCCGGTTGTCCACGTGCTAACCGGAACGCCGCTGACCAACCGGCCTCGGGATCTGTTTCCGCTTCTGCAGCTGGTGGGCCATTCCCTCGGTCAGAGCTTCCTCGCCTTCGCCAAGCGCTACTGCGACGCCCATCGGAACGACTACGGCTATTGGGTGACCGGCGGCGCAAGCAACATCGAAGAGCTGTCGGTGCAGTTGCAAGGGATCATGATGCGTCGGAGCAAGGACGATGTGCTCGACCTGCCGCCGAAGCAGCGCACCTGGATCGAGGTCGACGTCGAGTCGGACATCCGCGAGCGGCTGAACACCGCGGTGGCTCAGTTCCTGTCCGACGAACGCAGTGGTACGGGCCGTCGTTGGGGGGTTGGCATGTTCTCCTCCGCCCGCCGGGCGTTGGCGGTGGCGAAGGTGCCGCAGACGGTGGAATACGTCCAGGGTGCGGTGGACCAGGGGGAGAAGGTCCTCCTCTACTCGTGCTTCACCCATGCGACCCGGCGTTTCGCGAGGTCCTTCGGCGACCTTGCCGTGACCATCACGGGGGAGGTCCCGACGGCCAAGCGCCAAGCCATCGTCGACCGTTTCCAGAACGACGACGCCGTGCGCGTGCTCATCGGTCAGATTCAGGCGGCGGGGGTCGGCATCAACCTCACCGCGGCACGTCAGGTGGTGTTCAACGATCTGGACTGGGTTCCGGCCAACCACTGGCAGGCGGAGGACCGCGCCCATCGCATCGGCCAGGCGGGCACGGTCAACGTCACCTACATGGTGGCCCGCGACACGTTGGAGGAGTTTGTGCGCACGGTGCTCGAGACCAAGTCGCGGCTTGTGGACGACGTGGTCGAGGGAAGGGCGTTGGGCAGCGCCGTGGAGGCCGACGTACTGGTCGAACTGCGGCGTATGGCGGCCTTCCTCGACGATGCCGCTCGCCAAGCGGACGGGACCCTGGACGAGGCGGTCGTGGAGAGCTTCCTCCACGAGGCTGCCGAACGATTTCTGGCGGAGAACCATGCGTCCATGAGCAGCGAGGCCCGTCGACAACTCGGACCGGTTTCGGAGAGCGCCATCCGCGCCCTCGCGGACGCGCTCGCGGGCCCGCGGCACATTGTCTACGCGGTGGCCAGTACATCGGATCCCAAGGCCTTCCACCGAGTCGAGGTGGACGGCACCGACATCGCCTGCGACTGCAAGGGCTTCACCTACCGCGGAATGTGCCGCCACGTACGCGACCTGAAACACGCGATCGCCACCGGCGCTCCCGCCCCCAAAGGCTACCGGATGATCGACACGGGGACACACGCGAACTGAGTCCTACAACCGGTTGGGGGAATGTCGCAGGCCGTCGTGTGTTCCTCCCGAGTTCCGGACACACGCGTCGAGCGTCCCGCACGCCCGATGGCGGCGGTCG
>VXPO01000168.1:1852-7690 GCA_009839505.1 Gammaproteobacteria bacterium | reverse complement strand
CGGGAAGGCCGGCGGCAATGGCGGCGCGGCCCTGGTCATAGAGACGATTGGTGACTGCGTTGACAATCCCGTTCCGCGCCTCGACCCGCTCGATCGCGGCCTCCAGAATTTCCTCCGGCGTAGTTTCGCCACGAGCGACGAGCGCGGCCAATGCGAGTGCATCGTGCTCTTCGTAGTCCGTGAAAGCGGCCATCACGTGTCCTTCTTGATGGGGTTCTCGGCCCGCCGTCTCCGCGGCCCATGCTGGCTTGCATGATCTCAGGTCTTGAGCCGCCGAACCGTCCGAGGTTCCGCCATCTGGGCGTACCGGGGGAATCGGCAAGCCGGTCAGCTCCGCGCCCCGACGGAGCGCTCGGCGCAGGCGCCGAGACTGGGTGCCTCCAGACGCGGAAGCTTGGGTCACGCGCACGGCTTCCACGTACGCTACACGAAGTTCCAGACGGTGGACGATCGCAAGCGCATCCTCCGCGAGGCCAACCGGGCGCGGGCGGGCTACCGGGCGACGCTGCCGGCGAGCGTGCAGGGGAAGCCGCGGGAGGTCGCGCGGTGGATGATGAAGGATCGTATTCGGACCGGGCAGAGCTACGGTAAGTGGAGCTACGAATGGATCCTGCATCCGGTGCCGACCATGAACGAGCCCAACAAGGCCGTCTCGTGGCTGACCGCGAGTGACTCGATCGACGAGGACCGGAAGGCGGACATGTTCCTCGATGCAGGTCTTGCCCGGATCGACAACGTTTTCATGATGACACGCCGGCTGTTCAGCGCGCTCGAGCGGCCGATCGGGACGTCGAGCAGCCACAACACGGTATGGCACGGGTACGCGCCGTACAACCCGCAGATGCTGGGGAAGTACCTCACGATCTTCCCGGCCACGGGCAACTTCGTCTTGACCGGCGACAACGGACGGACACCGGCGATGCGACGCGGCCTCGAGCGCAAGCCGCTGACGTTTGAGGACCTGCTGTGGCCGGGCCAGCGCATTCCGCCGCCCGGGCGCTCACGACGGAAAGGCCGGATGGCGTCGGTGGAGCTTTTTGCCCGAGCGCTACAGGGGGGACGGAGTATTGGGTGGCGGAGACACTGAAAGTGAACTAATACGTTCGTGATCCCGTGAAGCGCTATCCGAGAATTTTCTCGCAATGAGTGGTCCAAGTTCCGGGGAGCAGGCCAGGTCCTCCGTTCACTCACCTTAACGGTGGACCAATGCAATGGGGGCAGGTCACTTCCACTCGGCATGGGCAGATGGCACGTGGCCGCCGTTTTGTCGTGCCCACCATTCGATGTTGTTCAGGTCCGTCTGAGCGAGCGCCGGGTTGCGGTCGATCTTGTCAATCGTGAGAAGAGTCATCTCCAGTACGCGTCGGTAGATGTGGGGGTACCCGGCCCCGTGGAGGTCAGGGTCCGGGGCTCGGATGCCCCGTTCAGCCCGTACGGTCACGCGTCCGCGGTCTTCGGACAAGGCGGTCGATTTCCGGGGTGGGCGGTGGGCGTTTCCCGGACGGTCGACGGTCGACGTCCCGTGCTTGTGGCACGAGGCCGCCCACCCCTGCACCTCGCGCCACCGGTACCGGATGCGGCCGCCTTGGCAGCGGCCGCGAACGTGCCGTTCGGGCCTCGGGTCGAGAGCGACTTGTCGTACGACGTTGGCGGGATAGCGCGGCTGGAGTTCGAGTTCGAGCCGGTCGGTTCGCACCGCGCAGCTGCTGACGTAATCCGGGCGTGTTTCCCGGAGCGGGCGGTCTCGCTCCCGGAGCCTTGAGGCCAGGAAGGGTTCAGCTGGTGCCCTTTCCGGTTCGGCGGAGCAGCAGGCGCCGCACCCAGCGAGGGGGTGCGTTGACCACGGTTTCGCGGGAGTCGCCTTGTTGCCAAGCAACGGCTACCGGCTCGTTGCCGGAGTTGTCGAGGATGCTGACCGTTTCAAAGCACGGCCAGGTCCTGATCAGGTTGGTCTGCGTAGCCTGCCATCGACGGATGATCTCGTCTGGGGGCACGTTGTGCCCGCCTTCACCAACCCGTCTTTGGACGCGGCTGATGTTGATGTCGTGGCTTTCCGTCCCTACGAACACCGCGTGGACGGTGTAGCCCAGCGCTTTCGCGCGGCGCACGATCGCCGGCCTTGACTTTCCGGAGTAGGCGCTTTCAAACCCGAAACTGTGTCTTGCCCGGAGGTTGGCGTGGATCTTCCGGTCCACGATCGCCCGGGCTTCCGCCTGAAACCCTGCGCTGTTCGGGTCGCCCAGTCCCTCGGCGATCGAGTCGGCGTTGTAGAACGGCTTCGGGCGGAGCCATCGATTCTCCTGTGATCAGGTGGTTTTCCCTGCGCCGTTGGCTCCGATGACGACGAGCAGCTCGGGCTGCGTTCTGTGCCCGTTCACCGGCCTCGGAACTTGGGGTCGCGCAGGGTGCGCTTGATCGGCCCGCCGTGCGGCGGCTCCTCGATGATGTGCTTCCGGTCGTGGGACAGGTACACGGCCGTCTTGCGCTGCCGGTGGCACATGGTGACCCCGCTTCGTGGCGTCCGCCCCATCTTGTCGATCTGCTGGAAGATGCCGTTCATCATGGCGGAGCCGCGGTAGGTCTGGATGGCGCCCTTCTGCAGGCTGCGGCCGGAGAGGCGGTGCCGGGGGCTTGTCGGTCGATGCAGGCCCTTTGTCATTGTCATGTGATGTTGCCTTTCCTGTCTGCCGGTGAATTGTAACGTGCGGGCGGCTGCGCTGCCCGGACCGCCGATTTCAGGGGTTTGTGTGAAACGCAGCAAAGGTCGTCGCGTCAGGCTCGCAGTACCTGTCGGGATTCCGCTGGAATCCGATTCGAAACCGAGGAGGGCGTTGTCGACGTGGTACGGGTCGTCGGTCTCAAGCAGCGCGGTCGCGCGGTCCCAGTCCGGGTCCGGAGCCTCGGCGTGCGCGACGTCGGCCCGGTCGTAGGCGATCTCGATGGTCCCACTGCGCAATGGAGTTCGCCGGCAGCACCGGAACGAGGACGGGCGGAGCTCTCAACGCACAGCACCGAACGCTGCCGTCAGGTCGGCCCGCTCGACGGATCCGCCGGCGCCCTGATGGCTGCTCCCATAGAACTGGCCGTTGACGGTCCCGGCGTCCCCCCCGGTTGAACGGAAGTAGTTGCCGCCGACAGTGATGGTGTAACCGAGGTCGCCGTCGCCCCACGCAGATCCGTCGCCAGTCTCAAGCTCCGAGAAGTCGGCCCGACCGTTCATGGTGTCGAGACTGACGCTGATGGCCGCATCGCCTGCAACCGTGGCCTGTGAGGCCGTGTAGCCCGCCAGTTTGCCGTTCCAGGTCACCGTGCCCGTCAGTGCCCGGTTGTCCGCAAGCGCCGTAGCGGGCTCCCTGCCGGCCGTGAAGGGCATGTCCACGTCGTTGGCGTGCCTGACCCCGAAGGTCACCGGGCCGATGCTGCCGCCGATGTCCATGCTTTCGTCCTCCCATGCGCCAAGCATCGCCGGCGACAGGTCCTCGCGAGGCGTGTATGCGCCCAGCCTTGTGTAGAGCACCTGCAGGGCCGCCGCGTCGATCGCGGGCAGCGCACCGTCGAGGCGGAACCAGGCGTCGAACATGTTGGAGTCGGGGTAGGTGTCACCCGGCACGTGCGCACCCAGGCCCAGCGTGTGCAGGAGTTCGTGCACGAGGACGGACACGGCCTGATGGTCGGGCCGGCGGCGGAACCCTTCCGAGTTCAGGCCGACCTGCGCGGAGGTGGGAATTGGCGTGGTGGTGCCGACGTCCGAGTAGGCGAAGCCGGGGGCGCCGTCGGTGTTCCGCAGGCCCTCCGTGAACTCGATGAACAGTTCTCCGGTCGGCGCGTCCCGGAAGTACGTGCCGGACCGCTGGGGATAGTCGTCGGGAAAGGCCGGCCCGATCCGCAGATGGAGGTCGTAGGGCAGCGCGCGGTTGATCAGGGCGACGGCATAGTGAGCACTCGCGGTTTCACGATCCGACATTCCCGCCCGCAACCGCACGGTCGGCGGGGACGCGAATCGCCGGAGGCCGGGCAGCCCCTGGTACGTGCCGTCAAAGCCCTCGTACGGCGCGCCGCTCCCATGGATGTAGAGGTAGTCGTAGATGCGGGCGGCACTGGGCAGGTCCGATCGTGTCTGTGCAATGCGCGCCGGGTCGGTCGACGGTTCCGGTGCAATCGTAGTTGGGCTTCCTCCGCCTCCTCCCCCGCCACACGCGGAGAGGCACGTCAACGCAGTGATGATGGCGCCGATCAACAGGGTTCTCATGTGATGTCTCGCTGGAATTGCCGCGGCGCCGGCGGGCGCCGGGCCGTTGCAAACCACCAGGGAATCTTGGCGCCCGCCTATTCGCCTGGGCACAGGGAGCTACCCCGCGCCGGGCATTGAGGCCGTTCCATTCGGCGGGCAGCCGGACGCATGGGTCGAACCTTGGTGGTTTGCGCAGGAAACGTCGGGTTGAAATCGACCGGGATGCAATGGGCCCGCGGTTCCCCGGTCTGTACGGGCCTTCGTCTGTGAGGCCGTGCATGACTGGCAAGGACGTCCCTCGGCCCGGGCGGGAACGACGTCGCCGGCCGCGCGGGCCCGGAAGCGCTCGACCACACAGCGGTCGTCGGCTGGCCGGTTCCGAGGAATTGAACTGGGAACGTCGTCGCCGCGTTGCCGGGCATCGCCATGGCCGCCGTCATGGCGGCCAGGACGGCGCTCATCTGATGTCTCGCCAGGAATGCGGGTGGCAGCAGGTGCCGACCGGTCTCCTAGTCGCGAACGGCGCCGAAGGCCCCGCCGACCCCCTCGCCGAGATCGAGGAAGATGCCGCCGGCCTCCTCGCCGGACGGCCCGTAGAACGAACCTTCAATCGAACGTGTGCTGTCCGCATCCTGGAACGCGCCGTCGACCAGCGGGAGATCTGTCCAGGCCGCGACGTCGTACGTTGGCGCGGCCTCCGTGAGGCCCACGAGCCGGCTGAACGCGACGTCCACCGTGGTGTCGGCAAAGTCCACCCTCAGGCTCGCGTCGCCGTAGACCCACCCGTCGGCATCGAACCCGGTCACGGCGCCCGACCACGTCGCAGTGCCGGCCGCCGGCGTCGCGCCGGTTTCCGTGCCGATGGCGTACACGGAGATCGCGGGCGCCTGCCCGGCAAACCTGAGTTCATTGGCATAGAAGTAGCCGTGCTCGAGGAGCCCGCCGAACGACGAGCCCTCGAACAGCCATGCGCCCATCTCGTCCATCGCGGCGGACGTGTACCAGCCCAGCTGGACGTTCACGCCGTCCTTGACCATCACCGGCAGCAGTTCCTGCGAGGAGAAGAGGTCCGGGGCAAAGGCGGCGGCGGTGACGCTGCCGCAGCCCGTCGAATCGCAGACACCCGGCGCGAGCGAGCCCGGGGCAGTCGCGCGCTCCCCGCCGTAGGTGGCCCAGGCATTGGCTGACTCGACGACGGCGAGGACCCGCTGGGGGCTGGTCGCGGCGTCAAGCGCCGGCGCATCGCCGCCCGCATAGTCGCGGATGGCCGCGGCCCGTTCGCTCCGGGTCTGGCCGGTCGGGAAGGACACGGCCGGGCCGGCCACGCCGTCAGGATCATCGGTTGACCCGGTCCCGTCCGGCATGGTCGCGCGCGAATCACCGGACGAATTCATGGACTGCGAGCCCGTCGAACCGCTACCGCCGCAGGCGGCAAGCAGGACCAGGGCGGCGGCGAATGCTGGGTAAGAAAAGAGTGGAAGTCGCATCACGCTCTCCGTGGCTGGAGACCGCCCGACAGGCGTCGGGTCGGTCGCCAAACATCCACGAACGTGCGTGATCCCGCTGATTCCCGCAGGTGCGGTGTTGTATTCACGGGCGACCCGACA
>VXPO01000168.1:0-1752 GCA_009839505.1 Gammaproteobacteria bacterium | reverse complement strand
GCCGCGCCGCGGCCGGTCGCCAGACATCCACGAACGTCACCTGCGCGCCTCCGCCCTGGAGGCGCCGCGCCCCCGTCAGCAGCCGTCGCTTGGGGGCGGGCTGGAAGCCGGAGGTTGGCCGGAACCGGGGCGAGCGCACGAGCCGAGGCTGACCGTGCCCACCTCCCTGAAACGGCCACGCGTCACACCGAGTAGCCGCGCATCCTCAGGACTGTTCGACTGGCACATTCTCTCTCAAATAGCGATCATAATATAGACAAAATGGAAACATCTTATAAACTTCGTGTCATGAAGCCGTCCGATCGTGGAGACACTTCTTTGCCCACCCAGACTCTGCCGGACCTCCTTTTGGCGTTCGAGCCGGCCAGCCCGGCGCCCGTGCTGCACCCGCCGGGGCTGCTCGCAAGCGTGCGCCCCGCCCGGCGAGAGCCGTGCTGGACAAGGCAGCCCAGGTGAGCCAGAACAGCGCGTGACAAGTGATCGGCGGAGAAACGCTCCGCAAAGTTGGAAACGGCTATGTTTTGCACAACTGTCGGCTGGGAGGTCGGAGTGCTTTACGCGTTAATCGAATCGACCGATCGCCCGCAACTTCCGCCTAACGACGTCGGGCCCATCGCCGGGAACGCCGCGCTTCCATCGTTCACATCTCAATATTGCGGCTCCGGAACGTCGATGAGGGGAAACGCACTCAGCAGACCCGGCTGCGTCACCAGGGGTGCCGACCGCAGCATGCTCCGGTCCACGTCGGCCAGGCTGGTCACCCCCATGAGACCGAGGCAGGTCTGCACCTCGTCCTCCAGGAGCTCCAGCATGCGGACAACACCGGCCGAGCCGCCTGCGCCCATCCCCAGGCCCAGCAGGCGTCCCACACCGACTGCATCGGCGCCCAGCGCCACCGCCTTCACGAGATCCGTGCCCCGGTAGATCCCCCCGTCGACGACGATCGCTGCCCGCCCATCGACGGCGTCGACAATCTCCGGGAGGACATCCGCCGAGCCCAGGCCGTGATCCAGCTGGCGGCCGCCGTGGTTGGAGACGTAGATCCCCTCGACCCCCAGCTCAAGACAGCGCAGCGCATCATCCACCTCCGCGATTCCCTTGATGAACAGCGGAATGTCATGCTTCGACTTGAACTTGGCCAGCCGATCCCAGTCGAACGAGGATTGGAACTTCAGGTCGTCGAGAGCGCGCCGGTTCCAGGTCTTGTCGAAGCGCTTGGCGATGTCCCGTTCACGGCGGCTGTAGTGCATGACGTCGACGGTGATGGCGAACGCGTCGTAGCCGGCCGCCACTGCGCGCCCGACCATGTCATCCACCCACGCGTCATCGCTCCGCACGTACAACTGGAAGATCTTCATATTGTCGGCCGCCGCCGCCACTTCCTCGAGGGACGGCTGCGACACCGAACTCAGCATGTGGCAAACACCGAATTCCGCAGCCGCGCGCGCGGCCGTGGCGCCGCCACCTTCGGCGAACGATTCGAGCGAGCCGATCGGCGCGAGAATCAGGGGCAGGCGCAAGCGGCGTCCCAGCAATTCGCCCGTACAGTCCACGCTGGAAACATCCCGCAAGACGCGCTGCCGGAGGCCCACCGAGTCGAGGGCGGCCCGGTTCCGTTTCAGGGTGGTTTCCGTCTCGGCTCCGCCCACGAGATAATCCCACACCTGGTGTGACAGGTTGTTGCGGGCGGCGCGCACGATCTCGTGCAACGCAAAGAATTCGCGAGGCGGTTCGTTTCTCATGGTCTCTCCA
>VXPO01000130.1 GCA_009839505.1 Gammaproteobacteria bacterium | reverse complement strand
ACCGACAACTGACCCTCGGCCTACCGCAGTCACGGGGGCTCTACGATCCGGCCCAGGAGAAGGATTCCTGCGGTGTCGGCTTCATCTGCGACATCAAGGGCCGGGCCAGCCGGGAGATCATCGACTCGGCCGGTCACATGAACTGCTGCATGGTCCACCGGGGCGGCCTCGGCTACGAGAAGAACACCGGCGACGGCGCCGGGATTCTCACCGGGATACCCCACAAGTTCCTGGCCAAGGCCGCGAAGCGCGATCTCGGTATCGATCTGCCCGAGCGGGGCCGATACGGTGCCGGCATCGTCTTTCTGCCGCGGACCAAGGCCGAGCAGGCGCGTTGCAAGGCGGTGATCGAAGAGGAGATCGCCAATGCGGGGCAGCGACTGTTGGGCTGGCGGCCTGTCCCGACGCGTCCCGACGCGGCGGACATCGGCAACGCGGCGCGGGCGTCGATGCCGGCGATGGAGCAACTGTTCATCGGCAGCGACCTCGAAGGCGATGCGCTGGAACGCAAGCTCTACCTCATCCGCAAGGCCGCGACGCACCGCCTGCGCACCGACGAAAGCCTGACCGAGCGCCTGCTCCTGTTCTTCGTCAGCCTGTCCGCCAAGGTGATGGTCTACAAGGGCATGCTGACGCCGCACCAGTTGTTCCCGTTCTACCCGGATCTCGAGGACGAGGACTACGAGTCGCACCTCGCCATGGTGCACTCGCGGTTCTCCACCAACACCTTCCCGTCCTGGGACCGTGCCCAGCCGAACCGCTTCATGAGCCACAACGGCGAGATCAACACGCTGCTCGGCAACAAGAACTGGATGAACGCCCGTCAGGGCGTGGTGAAGAGCGACCTCTTCGGCGACGACCTGACGAAGCTGTTCCCCGTGGTCGAGCCGGACTGTTCCGACTCCGGAACCTTCGACAACGTGCTGGAGTTCCTGCTGATGACCGGGCGCACGCTCCAGGAAGCGGTGCTCATGATGATCCCGGAGGCCTGGCAGCAACACCCGACCATGGACGCGGCGAAGCGCGCGTTCTACGAGTACCACGCCTGCCTGATGGAGCCTTGGGACGGCCCCGCGTCCATCGCCTTCACCGACGGCACCTACATCGGGGCCGTGCTAGATCGAAACGGACTCAGGCCGTCACGCTACTACGTCACAGAAGATCACAAGTGCATCATGGCCTCCGAGGTGGGAGTCGTGGATGTCGATCCGGCCAAGGTGGTGGCCAAGGGTCGCTTGCAGCCCGGCAAGATCTTCCTGATCGACTTCGACGCCGGTCGCCTGATCCCCGACGAGGAGATCAAGTCGGAGTGGGCCCGGCGCCGGCCCTACGGCGAGTGGCTGGAACGGCAGCGCGTGGAATTGGACGACGTCCCGCCCGCCGAAGCGCACGGATTCGACAAAGCCACGCTGCTGCCGCGTATGCAGGCGTTCGGCTACACCGCTGAGACCATGCAGTTCATGCTGCTTCCGCTCGTGACGGAGTTGCGCGATCCGCTGGGTTCGATGGGCAACGACAGCGCGCTGGCGGTGATGTCCGACAAGCCGCGCATGCTCTACGACTACTTCAAGCAACTCTTCGCCCAGGTCACGAACCCCGCCATCGACTCGATCCGCGAGGAAGTCATCATGGCGCTGGAGTGCGTCATCGGCCCGGAGCGCAACCTGCTCGAGGCAACGGAGGAGCACGCTCACCGGTTGCGCGTGCCGCACCCGATCCTGTCAAACGACGAGTTGGCTTCGCTGCAGAACATTCGCCACCGCGGCTGGCAGTCGCGCACCATCGACATTACTTTCCCCCGGGACTCCGGTGAAGCCGGCCTGCTCGCGGCGTTCGACCGGATCTGCGCCGAGGCCACGGCCGCCATCGACGGTGGCATCGAGCTCATCATCCTGAGCGACCGCGCCATCGGTACCGACAACGTGCCAATCAGCGCGCTGGCCGCGACGGGTGCCGTGCATCACCACCTGGTACGGACCCTGGCCCGCACCCGCGTCGGTCTCGTCGTGGAGACCGGCGAAGCGCGGGAGGTGCACCACCATTGCCTGTTGATCGGCTTCGGCGCGGACGCCATCAACCCTTATCTCGCCTTCGAAGCCCTTTGGGACGCGCGCCGCAACGGCTACCTGGCCGACGCGGACCATGTTGCCAATGACGACGACGTCGTCGAGGGCTACCGGAAGGGCGTCTCCAAGGGCATGCTCAAGGTGATGGCCAAGATGGGCATCTCCACGCTCCAGTCCTACAAGGGCGCGCAGATCTTCGAGGCCGTGGGTCTTGCCGAAGACGTCGTGGAGCGCTGCTTTAGGGGCACCGCGAGCCGGGTCAAGGGGGTCGGCTTCGACGTGCTCGCGGAAGAGATGCAGCGTCGACACGCGTTCGGATACCCGCCGCGCGACGTGGTGTCGTTGCCGGTGCTGCCGAATCCCGGTGACTTCCATTGGCGCCGCCACGGGGACACCCACATGTGGGATCCCGAATCCATCGCCAACCTGCAGGTGGCCGCGAGGGGCGATGACCAAGAGGCCTACAGGCGGTTCGCGAGACAGGCCAACGAGGAGAGCACCAGGCGGTCGACCCTGCGCGGGCTGTTGACCTTCAATGAAGATGCCAACGGCGGCGAGATTCCGCTCGACGATGTCGAGCCCGCAGCACAGATCGTCAAGCGCTTCGCCACCGGGGCGATGAGCTTCGGTTCCATCTCCAAGGAGGCCCACGAGAGCCTCGCCATCGCCATGAACCGCATCGGCGGCAAGTCCAATACGGGCGAAGGCGGCGAAGACGACGAACGGTTCATCCCACTCGCCAACGGCGACTCGAAGCGATCGGCCATCAAGCAGGTGGCGAGCGGCCGTTTCGGGGTCACGGTCAACTACCTGACCAATGCCGACGAACTGCAGATCAAGATCGTCCAGGGCGCGAAGCCGGGGGAGGGTGGCGAACTGCCGGGTCGCAAGGTGGACGACTACATCGCCCGGATCCGGCACTCGACGCCCGGCGTGGGTTTGATCAGCCCGCCACCCCACCACGACATCTACTCCATCGAGGATATTGCGCAACTCATCCACGACTTGAAGAACGGCAACCCGCAAGCGCGCATCAGCGTGAAACTGGGGGCGGAGATCGGGGTCGGCACCGTGGCGGCGGGCGTCGTCAAAGCCCGCACGGACCATCTCGTGATCGCCGGAGACACCGGCGGCACGGGGGCGTCTCCGTTGACGTCCATCAAGCACGCCGGCGTGCCGTGGGAACTTGGCATCGCCGAGACCCACCAGACGCTGGTGCTGAACAACCTGCGTTCCCGCGTGGTGCTGCAGACCGACGGCCAGTTGAAGACGGGACGGGACGTCGCCATCGCCGCGCTCCTCGGCGCCGAGGAGTTCGGCTTCGCCACCGCGCCCTTGGTGGCCATGGGCTGCATCATGATGCGCAAGTGCCACCTGAACACCTGTCCGGTGGGCATCGCGACGCAGGATCCGGATCTCCGCAGGAAATTCACGGGTGCCCCGGAGCATGTCGTGAACTACTTCTTCATGATCGCGGAGGAGCTTCGACTGATCATGGCGAAGCTCGGCTTCCGCACGGTCAACGACATGATCGGCCGGGTGGACGCCCTCGAGGTGGATGCGGCTCTCGAACACTGGAAGGCGAAGGGACTCGACTTCTCGACTATTCTGGAACCCGCCGTCGAGCCCGAGAACTGTCTCGGGGTGTACCGAATCCACGACCAGGATCACGGTCTTGCCGACGCCATCGACAACGAGCTGATCGAGTACGCGAAGCCGGCCATCGAGAAGGGCGAACGGGTGTACCGCGAGTTGCCGATCGTCAACGTCAACCGCGTCGTCGGCGGGATGCTGTCGAACCACATCATCCGTGAGGTCGGCCCCGGGATGCTTCCCGACGGTTCGATCCACTTCAAGTTCACCGGCAGCGCCGGCCAGAGCTTCGGTGCGTGGCTCGCCCAAGGCGTCACGCTCGAGGTCGAAGGGGATGCCAACGACTATGTCGGCAAGGGACTCTCAGGCGGTCGACTCATCGTCTATCCCCCGAAGTCGAGCACGTTCAAGCCGGAAGAGCAGATCCTGGTCGGCAACGTGGTGCTCTACGGTGCCACGTCCGGCGAGTGCTTCTTCCGGGGAGTCGCCGCCGAGCGTTTCTGCGTGCGCAACAGCGGCGCCCATGCAGTGATCGAAGGCGTTGGCGACCACGGCTGCGAATACATGACCGGCGGTCGTGTGGTCATCCTCGGCCCGACGGGACGCAACTTCGCGGCCGGCATGAGCGGGGGCGTCGCCTACGTCCTGAACGAGGACGATTCGTTCCGAGGGCAATGCAACCCCGGCATGGTGGACCTTGAGTCGCTCGTCGCCGCAGATGACATCGCCGAAGTCCGTTCGCTCGTCGAGAGGCACCGGCGATTCACCGGCTCGACGGTGGCGGCGCGTATCCTCGACGATTGGGAAGGAATCCGCCACCGCTTCGTGAAAGTCATGCCGCGGGACTACAAGCGCGTTCTGGAGGAGCGCAAGGCCGCGCGTCGGACAGAGCCGGAGACCGTTGAGGCCCAGGTGGCGGCAAGCGGTGGGTAAGACGACCGGTTTCAAGGAGTACGATCGCGACGCTGCCCCCTACCGCAACGCGGTCGAACGCATCGCGGACTTCCGCGAGATCTACACCGAGCACGACCCCGTTCGGCTCACTAACCAAGCCGCTCGCTGCATGGACTGCGGCGTGCCTTTCTGCCAGTCCCCGGACATGGTCCACGGCCGCAGCGGCTGCCCGATCCACAACCTGATCCCGGAGTGGAACGATCTCGTCTACCGTGACCAGTGGCGCGATGCCCTCGATCGCCTCCACAAGACCAACAACTTTCCGGAATTCACGGGACGGGTCTGCCCGGCACCTTGCGAGGGGTCGTGCGTCTTGGGCATCACAGACCCTCCGGTAACGATCAAGAACATCGAGATGGCCATCATCGACCGGGGGTTCGAGGAAGGCTGGGTGGTTCCGCTGGCGCCGGAGGTGCGCACAGGCAAGCGCGTCGCCGTGGTCGGTTCGGGTCCGGCCGGACTCGCGGCAGCGGCGCAGCTCAACACGGCCGGACACACGGTCACCGTGTACGAACGGGCCGACCGTATCGGCGGGCTGCTGATGTACGGGATCCCCAACATGAAGCTGGACAAGGGCATCGTCGACCGCCGCATCGACCTGATGCGCGAGGAGGGCGTGGAGTTCGTCACGGACGCCGACATCGGCGACGGTTCCGACGGCACGTTGTCCGTCAATGATCTGCTGGACGGGGTGGACGCGCTGCTGTTGGCGACGGGTGCCACGGTACCCAACAACCTGCCGATCCCGGGACGTGACCTCGACGGCGTTCACTTCGCCATGGAGTTCCTGCACGCGAATACCAAGAGCCTGCTCGACAGCGGGCATGCCGACGGCAAATACATCGACGCCAAGGACAAGAACGTCATCGTCATCGGCGGCGGCGATACCGGCACGGACTGCATCGGCACCGCCATGCGCCACGGCTGCAAGACACTCGTGAACTTCGAGATCGTGCCCGACCCGCCTGCCGAGCGCGCCGGGGACAATCCGTGGCCCACTTGGCCGTTCATCTTCCGGGTCGACTACGGCCACGAGGAGGCTACCGCGAAGTTCAACCGCGACCCGCGGGAATATCGTACGTCTGCGGTGGAGTTCCACGACGACGGCAACGGCCGGGTGAAGTCGCTGACGGCGGCCGAGTACGACGAGCAGTTCCAGAAGGTCGACGGCACCGAACGCAGCTACGATGCGGACCTCGTGCTGCTGGCCATGGGGTTCCGCAGTCCCGAGCACTACGTCAGCGAACCGCTGGGCCTGGAACTCGACCAGCGGTCCAACTACCAGGCGGAGAAGGGGGCCTACCTCACCAGCAACCCCAAGGTGTTCGCCGCTGGCGACTGCCGCAGCGGCCAGTCGCTGGTGGTCCGGGCGATCAACGAGGGACGCGAGGCGGCCAGGGAGATCGACCGATACCTGTCGGGGACCACCGAGTTGCCGTGAGCGCTACGGCAGCGACGGCGCCTGATACAGCTCGATCTCGTAGCCGTCCGGATCGCGAAAGAACACGATCGTCGGCGGGTTGTCGCCTGGTATGGTTACGAACCGGGTCGCGGAACCAGCGGCCTCGGCTCTCGCCGCCAGCGCGTTCGCGTTGGCGGTATCGACGATGATCCGACCGTAGCTGCCTTTGCCTTCGGGAAGCGGGTCGTCACTGAGATGCGAGAGCACCAGACCCGCGCCGCCGCCCGGCGCCACCAAACCGATCTCCATCGGCTGAGCGGAATCCGGCGGGTACTGCCAGACGCGTTCGAATCCAAGCACGTCGCGGTAGTACTTCTCGGATCGTTCCAGGTCGGCCACGTTGATCGCCACCTGCGCGAGCGCTGCATCCGATTTCTCGTGCTCCGCCGCAAGAGCTACTATTGCGATCGCCACCGCGGCAATGGTCAACAACGGTAGGAACCCCTTCGCCATCTTCGCCCCCTGTTTGACACTGAACCAAGCGCCACTCATGGTCGAGCGGCGCATGAACGCTAGCACGGAGCGCCGGGATCCGGCCGCGCTCCAGTCCGTCGCATGAGTCTGCTGGCAGCGGAACGAAGGGGTTTCTCCCTGTCGTGGTTGGTCTTGGTCCTCGCCGTTCTGGCTGCGCTGCCAGCGCTGGTCATCACCCAGCTGTTCTTCCTGCCGATCCTGTGCGTGTTCTTGGCCGGAATCGGCTTGGCCAGACGACGCTTCACGCCTGCAGCCGCGACGGTGGTCGTGGCCACGGCAACGATCCTGCTATCTCCGCTTGGCGGGTCGATGTTCGATGCGAGTTCGTACGACCCCATCGAGACCTACGAGGTGCCTCCGGAGATGCAAGGTGAGTTGGCCGAGGCTTTGGAATCCGGAGAACCCTTGGACTCCTCGCTCTACGAGTGGACGGAAAGCGGGTCGCTCGAGGTTGTTGTATACCGTTTTCCCGACTACGTCCTGTATGTCGTGTCGGGAATTGTCGGCTTGGCGTACTTGTCGGTGGTTTTGGGCGCGGCAATCGGGATTCGACGTTCACGGCGCGATCCGCCAGGCGGGACGCCCTAGCGACGTTCCCCGTTGACGGATTCGCCAGGCGCAAGGATCGTCACGGAACTTGCCCGAGCTTGACGTCGTGGACCCCGGCTAGCTTGGCGGAGTCGATGATCCGGACCGTCGTGACCGTACTCGACTCCGGGTGCGGCTGGACGATGACCGGCGCCTCCGGATTTTCGGCGTGCATCCGTTCAATGTTGGCCCGCACGGCGAGTACGTCGACCTCGCGCTGGGCGATGATGATCCGATCCCCACTGGTGACGCGCACCACGATGGACTTCTTGTCGGGGGACACGGGAGGCGGGTCGCCCTCGGGCCTGTTGACGTCGAGGCCGACCTCCTTGACGAAGGTCGCTGTGACAATGAAGAAGATCAGCATGATGAACACGACGTCCAGCATGGGCGTGAGGTTGACTTTTGTGTTGTCTCGGCTACTTCTCGAACGGTTCATGGTGGTTGCCTCGCTTTGTGCTGCTTTTGTAGCACTTAGTTGGACCATATCGCCATTCACCGCTTGGTTGCAAGGGTCAGGCAAGCTCTGAACAAGCCCGTTGGGGTCACCGCGCGGTGTTGGTCCATGCAAGGTCGGCGTGGCTGGGCCGGAGGCGAACCCCGGGGCACAGC
>VXPO01000177.1:42621-51417 GCA_009839505.1 Gammaproteobacteria bacterium | reverse complement strand
CGCTGCTCGACCAGAACCGGATCGTCCGGCCGCACGATGCGTTCCGCCTGTTCTCCACCACGAACACCGTGGGCCTTGGCGATACGACGGGTCTGTACCACGGCACCCAGCAGATCAACCAGGGCCAGATGGACCGCTGGAACATCGTGACGACGTTGAACTACCTGCCCCACGACATGGAGGTGGACATCGTCTACGGCAAGGCCAAGGCGTGGCAGGACAACGAGGAAGGCCGGCGCACGATCTCCAACATGGTGGCGGTGGCGGACCTCACCCGGAAGGGCTTCGTCAACGGCGACGTCTCGGTGGTCATGTCGCCGCGTACCGTGCTGCACTGGGCGGAGAACGCGGACATCTTCCACGACGTGGGCTTCGGTTTCCGCGTGTCGTTCCTGAACAAGTGCGACGAGCTTGAACGGCCGATCGTTGCCGAGTACTACCAGCGTTGCATGGGCGAGGATCTGGGCGACGCGACGCGGGGGATTACCCTCAAGGTCTGACGGTGGATCGCCGACAGACATAGACGGGGGCAGTGCCCGGGAGGCGGCCTCGCGCGCCAGATGTCAGGCTGGCGATCGGAACCGCCCGAGATTTCCTTCGCGAATCTCAGTGATCGCTGACACGAATTGCGGACATCGCTCACCGTGCCCGACCAGGCGTCTCGGCGATCATCCAACCGCTACAACCGCAGGGCGCGGATATGGCGGACGCCGTCAGCCACGACCAGAACTTCAAGAACCTCTTCGTCGAGTACCCGCGCGAGGCGCTCGAGTTCTGCGCGTCCGGCGAGGCGCCGCAACCAGACGACGAGGCGACCTTCTTCCCGGTGCGCCAGGAGCAGTTGAAGGCGCGTCTCGGCGACCGCTTCCGGGAGCTCGACGTGCCCCTCCGGGTGACGTGGGCCGACGGCCGCCGCGAGGCGGTGGTGTTCGCGCTGGAGGAAGAGCGCCCCAAAGCCGTCCCCGGCGCTTCGCTTCGCTGTGCGCCGGGTTCGCCTCTGGCCCAGCCACGCCCCCGTTCATGGAACACTCGCCACGGGTCACTACGTTCCCCTTGGCGGATGTTCCAAGAAAGGACGACCCGAGCCGGTTCTCGCCGCACCGGCTGGCGCACTACTGCCTCGACCTCGCCGACATGCTGAAGACCGACCGCGTGGTGCCGGTCGTCGTCTTCCTGCGCCGCGCCGGACGGGTGCCCGCGTCGCTGGCCCTAGGCACCGAGCGCCGCGCCTACCTGACCTTCGAGTACGTCGCGTGCAAGCTCGCGGAGATGCCCGGCGAGGACTGGATGGACAGCCGAAACCTCGTGGCGCGGGTCAACCTGCCGAACATGGGCGGCTACCAGGCGCGCCGGATCCCAACGTACGCGGCGTCGGTGCGCGGCCTGTTCGAGCTGGAGTCCGACCCCGGCAGGCGGGAGAAGTACCTAGACTTCATCGACACCTACGCCGATCTCGACGACAATGAGCGTCGGCGCTACCGGGAGCTGTACCCACAGGAGGCCACGACCATGGCAGGAATGTTCCAGACGGCACGCGAGGAAAGCATGCAGCAGGGCCTGAACCGGGGCCGCGCGGAGGGGGAGCGGACGTTGCTTCAGCGACAGCTGCGGCGGCGCTTCGGCCGCCTGCCGCCCGAAGCGGCCGCGCGCGTGGCCCGGGCGTCGTCGCCTGATCTCGAGTCCTGGGCCGAGAACCTGCTCGACGCGGGCACCCTCGACGAGGTGTTCGCCCCGAACCGCCGGCGCGGCTCTGCCGGAGACCGATGAGTCCGGTAGGGTCGCCATTCGCTACCGAGGAACGGCAATGAAGAACCGCATGGTCGTATGGCGAATCATCTGCAGGACCGGCGGCGAGGACGGATTCGAGTTGCGGCGGCGGCTCTGGCTGCGAGGAATCCTCCAGAAGGCCCGCGACGAGGGTGGTCGCGAGATGCTGCGGGATCTCCTGCTGCTGTTGCTCCGGGAGCGTTTCGGTCCCCTGCCGCCCGAAACGGACGAAGGCGTGGATCGGGCATCGGCGCCCGATCTCGAATCCTGGACCGAGAACCTGATGGTCGCAGGCACCCTTGACGAGGTGTTCGCCCCGAACCGGCAGTGCCTCGCCGCCGGGTGACGATGGCGGAACCGCGCGAAGAGCGGCGGTGGAACGGTTTCGATCGTGGCGGAAACAGCGGCGTCCGGCGGGAATGACGACCGAGGAGACTCTTGAGCTGATTCGCGAAGGCCGCCGCTGGTGAGCTTCGTGCCCGACGCGTCCGTCGTGGTGGCGTGGCTCCTCGACGACGAAGACGACTCGCGTGCCGATGCCGCGTTGGCGGCTCGAGACTGAATGAGGTGTAGCCCCGCCAAGGGTTTGTCGTACACCCCGCTAACCGCTATGGTTCGCCGCTGCATGGGCGTGCACACGGGACGCGCCACCCGGTAGCACGCATCAAGGTCTGAGAGTCGTATGACTGAACCCGACGAAACGCTCGAGGTCTACAAGCGGGCGACCAGCGCGACGCTGCGCGCACTTGCCGAGAACGACGAGCTCGACGTCACGTTCGGCAAGGGCGCCGCGGGCGTGCGCGGCAACAACATCCACGTGCCGTTGCCGAATCTCGGGTGCAGCGAGGAAGAGCTGAATGCGCTGCGCGGCGTCGGCGACGAGTTCGCGCTCAAGTTCCGCTATCACGACGAGTCCGTGCACCGCCGCAGCCTGCCCCGCGCCGGGCCGGCGCAGGAGATGTTCGAGTGGGTGGAGGATGCGCGGGTCGCGTCCATCGGTTCGCTGCGCATGGAAGGCGTCGCCAAGAACCTCGAAGCGTCGCTCGAGGCCATCTGCAAGCAGGCGGCATTCGACACGGTCACCGCGGAGACCGAGGCGCCGTTGTCGGTCGCCGTCGGCCTCATCGTCCGCCAGCGCCTGACCGGACGCGAGCTGCCGCCCTCGGCGGAGAACGTCGTGCGCTTCTGGCGGGACTTCGTCGAGGAGCGCGCCGGGGAGCACATCGAAGCGCTTGCGGACTTCGTGCTTGACCAGAAGGAGTTCGCTGGCCGGGCACGGTCGATTCTCGCGGACCTCGGTTTCGCGGCGGATCTCGACGATCAGCCCGAGTACAACGATACGGACCAGGAAACCGAGTCCATGGAGGACGCCGGGGAACCGGAGGCGGAGTACGCGCCGGAGGATGTCGCCCTCGACGAGGACTCGCTCGGCGACGAGGACGGCGACGGCGAGGCGACCATGGTCGAGATGGACGCCGACATGGACCTCTCGGAGCTTGGTGCCGAGGCCGAGCCGGAGGACGCGCCGAACTTCAGCCCCGACGAGTTGGGCCGTATCCGCGTGGACAAGGACTACACGGCCTATACCGACGAATTCGACGAGGTGATCAAGGCCGAGGATCTTTGCGAATCGGACGAACTAGTACGTCTGCGCCAGCTTCTCGATCAGCAGCTCGTGTCGCTGCAGCACGCCACCTCGAAACTTGCCAACCGCCTGCAGCGTCGACTGCTTGCGAAGCAGAACCGGTCCTGGGAGTTCGACCTCGACGAGGGCATCTTGGACACGTCGCGGCTCCCGCAGGTCGTCATCGACCCGATGAGCCCGCTCGCCTTCAAGCAGGAGAAGCAGACCGAGTTCCGCGACACCGTGGTGACCATGCTGATCGACAGTTCGGGTTCGATGCGTGGTCGGTCCATCACCATCGCGGCGGTGTGCGGGGACATCCTCGGACGCACGCTGGAGCGCTGCTCGGTGCGGGTCGAGATTCTCGGCTTCACGACGCGCGCGTGGCGTGGTGGGCAGTCCCGGGAGGAGTGGATCAACGCCGGCAAGCCCGCGAACCCGGGGCGCTTGAACGACTTGAGGCACATCATCTACAAGTCCGCCGACGATCCGTGGCGCCATGCCCGGCGCAACCTCGGGCTGATGATGCGCGAGGAGCTCTTAAAGGAGAACATCGACGGCGAGGCGCTCATCTGGGCGCACAACCGCCTAGTGGTCCGGCACGAGCAGCGCAAGGTGCTGATGGTGATCTCCGATGGGCTGCCGGTGGACAACTCGACGCTCCTGGTCAACCCGAGCAGCTACCTCGAAGCGCATCTGAAGTACGCTATAGAGACGATCGAGAACCAATCGCCGGTGGAACTGATCGCCATCGGCATCGGCCACGATGTGACCCACCACTATCGACGTGCAGTGACGATCACGGATGCGGAGCAGTTGGGGGGTGCGATGACGGAGCAACTGGCGGCGTTGTTTGAGACCGAAGCGCCGAGGGCGAGGGTATGAATCGAGTGGGAAACACACGAACGGGCCGCGTTGTGGCGGCCTGCGGTAGGGCATTGGGGAGACGACGAACGGCGGGCGACCACTACGCGCCCGCAAGGGCGCGCCGTCGCCCCCACGTGGTCGTCTTCGTTCTGTTTGCGTTGCTGGCGGGCACGGCGGTGGCGGAGGAACAAACCGACACAAGGCCCAACGTCCTTTGGATCGACATCGACGATCAATCGCCGTGGTACTCGAGCTACGGGAACGACCTCGTCGAGACGCCCAACATCGACGCGCTGGCACGGGAAGGCGTGCTCTTCGAGCGGGCGTATGCGCCGACGCCGATTTGCAGCCCGACCCGGTCGTCGTTCATTACGGGCAGCTACGCCATCCGGATCGGCGTACACGACCATCGCTCGGGGCGGGTTCCGGGAAACCAGATCCACCTGCCGAAAGGCGTGGTGACGGTTCCCGAACTGTTCCGGGCGGCAGGCTACGAGACGTACAACGCCAGCAAGGACGACTACAACTTCACCTACGACCGCTCGAAGCTGTACACGGTCGGCCCCACGCCGACGGAGATTCCGTCCTACAAGGGCCCGCAGGGCGGCGGGCACTGGCGCGACGTGTCCAGACCGTTCTTCGGGCAGAGGAAGGTGGCGGGCGGCAAGGGGGTCGCGAACATCGACGCCGAGGTCGCAGCCCTCGGATTGACGCCGGTTCGTCCGGAGGAGGTTCGGGTGCCCGCGCAGTATCCCGACATCCCCGAGGTGCGCCGCCACGTCGCGAACCACTACAACTCGATACTGCGAACCGACCACCAGGTCGGCAAGGTGGTGGCGGAACTGAAGGCGGATGGGCTCTGGGAGAACACCGTCATCATGCTCTACTCCGACCACGGTTCCGATCTGCCGCGCAGCAAGGAGTTCAACTACGACGAAGGCTTGCGGATTCCCTTCATCGTCGTGGCGCCCGGGATGACCGACGTGGTGAAACCGGGCACGCGGCGTGACGATCTCGTCAGCCTGATGGACATCGCCGCGACGTCGCTGGCACTCGCCGGCCTCGACGTGCCCGCCTTCATGGACGCGAAGAACGTCTTCGATCCCGACTACCACCGCGACTACGTGTTCACCTCGACCGACCGTTCGGCGAACATGGTCGACCGCGTGCGCTCGGTGGTGGGACCGCGCTTCCACTACATCAGGAACTTCCTGCTCGACCGGCCGCTCATAAACTGGGGCCACCGGGAGATGGTCGCCCTGATGCGGAACCAGGAGGACAGCAGCTTCCTCAAGATCCGCCGACTGGCCGAAGCGGGGAAGCTGACGCCGGCCCAGGCCGCGCCGTATGGACCGCGGGTGGCGGAAGAGCTCTACGATCTCGAGAACGATCCCGACGAGGTGGTCAACCTGGCGGACGATCCCGAGTACGCCGCCGTGCTGGACGAGATGCGCGAGGCGCTCGCCGGCTGGATCGAGGACACCGACGACAAGGGCCAATACCCGAGATCGCAGGCGGCGATGGACGAGATCCGGGAGCTGTATCCCGCGGACTGGTTGCGCAGTCCCGAATTCGCCGACCTGCACCAATGAACCCCGCGGATCGCCCGTAGGGGCGACCCTTGTGGTCGCCCTCCCGACCTTGTGGTCGCCCACGCTGGTGCCGCGAACAGCGTCGGGCCGATCGGCACGGGAATCGTTGGATAATCGAACGTCGCGGATTGCTACGGAGGTGCCGTGTCTGAAACCCCCGTCGAAGAAGCCTTGGAGCTGATCGACCGGGCGTGGCGTGCCCGGTATCACGCTATCCAGAATCCCCCGAAATCCAAGGAGGACTCTGAGCGGGTGGGGCGAAGCGTGCATGCCGACCTCGCCGAAGCCGTGGAGATCTGCCGTCGAGCCGGTGCCAAGAGCGAGCTGTCCTTTGCGCTGGGCAGGTTCGGCCATGTCCAGCGGACCGAGGAGGCCAAGCTCGCGTGCTACGTGGAAGCCGTGGCCGCGGCTCGGGAGTGCGACGACCCGGGGCGCCTTGCGCACGCCGTCCGGCACTTGGGCGACGTACACCGCCATGCGGGACGAAAAGCGGACGCCAAGGCCTGCTACGAGGAGGCGCTGGCGCTCTACCGCGGTTCGGATTCGACACCGACGCTGGATCTGGCCAATGCCGTGCGACCGATGGCGATCCTCCAGGCCGAACTGGGCGAAAGGGAAGAAGCTTTGGTCCTATGGCGAGAAGCCCGGAACCTCTACTCGGACGTGGGCATCGCGGAAGGGGTGGAGGAAGCGGATCGCTGGATCGAGCGGCTGAGGTAGCCGGTCACGCAGTAGGCGCCCCCAAGCCATGCCATTACGCCTCTACAGCCACGAGATCGCGTTTCACACGCCCTATCTGGCCATGCTTGCAAACGAGGCCGCTGACGGCTTCGCAGAAGCACGTGATCGGTTTGCGCGCGTACCTCGCTTCGCCGATCTCGATCCGAGCCGTGCATCCTTGGTCGAAGCCCTGGAGGTCAGCGCCATCGAACACGGTTTCGCGGATTGGCTGGAGATGGAAACCCGCATGCGCGAGATTCGTTCGGGGCGGGCGGAGGAACGATCCATCGACTTCTTCCACCATGTCGAAGGAGCGGATCTCGAGGCGGTTGCCGAGCATCTCGATACGGAGCCGGGACTCGTCAACGCGGTGGCTTCGACCCAGAAGTCCGCGTTGCACAGCGTCGGCTCGGCCGAGATGGCGGAACTGCTGCTCGAACGCGGGGCCGATCCACAGATCGAGACGATGCTGGCGGGCGGAACCGCGTTGATGCACGCGATCATCTGGGGCTGGCCCGATGTCGCCCGCGTTATTGCCGCTAGAGATCGAGCGCCTGGCAACTTGCGAGTGGCAGCAGGCCTGAACGACATGGCGGCGATCGAGGCCGCGTTCGACACGAACGGCGCGTTGACCGAAGGCGCGAAGGCGAACCGGGCGTACTACCGGCCCAACTACGGCTGGTTTCCCTGGGCGCCGAACGACGACGACCAGGAGGTGCTCGACGAAGCGCTGATCCTCACGGCCACGAACGGGCACCTGGAAGCGGCGCGTTTGCTGGTCTCGAAGGGCGCTCGGATCGAGGGCCGAGCCTACGAGGCGACGCCGCTACTGCGGGCAACCTTCCGCAACCGCATCGAGATGGTCGACTGGCTCCTGGACCAGGGCGCCGATCCGGACGGCACGGGCTGGCTCGGTGGCCACGCCAAGGGGGTGACGGCGTTCCACCTGGCGGCCGCCGATGGCCTGGTCGAGATCATCGAGCGGCTGAAGCGCGCTGGCGCGAATCCCCTAGCCAGGGACGATCTGTACCACAGCACCCCGGCCGGCTGGGCCCGCTTCCACGGCCATCCCAAGTTGGCCGAACAACTCCCGTAGGGGCGACCGCGCGCCCTAGTGGCCGCGATGTGGTCGCCCTTCTTGCGAGACCAACACCGTGCGGTAACCCAGCAAGGGCGACCACATCGCGCCCGTAGGGCGCGCGGTCGCCCCTACAGCGCCTTGCCGAACAGGACCAGTAGCCGTTCCCAGGCGCGCTCGGCGTGTTCTTCGTTGTAGACGGCTGAATCGGGTGGGCACCAGCCGTGCATCGCGCCTTGGTAGACCTCGATCTCGGCGTCGAGTCCGGCGTCGTCGAACGCGGTCCGCAATGTTCCCTTCGCGTCCGGGTCTCGTTGGTCGTCGTTGTCGGCGATGGCGAACAGGAAGCTGGCGCGCATCTTGGGTACGAGCAGGTGAGGGCTGTCCGCGTTGCCGGTGGCGAGCCCGCCACCATGGAAGGATGCCCCCGCACCGATGCGTTCGGGGACGGCGGCGGCGGTCCGCATCGTCATCGGGCCACCCATGCAGTAGCCCGTGGTGCCGATCGGCCGGGAGGTGTCGACGGAGTCCTGGGCGTCCAGGAAGGCAACGAACGCTTTCGCGTCCGTCACGTTCGTCTCGGCAGTCAGCGATCTCGCGAGCGGCATCACCGTCTCCCGCGTGGCCTGGTCGCGAAAGCTCGCGCCCTCGCCAACAACCGGCGACTGTGCCCGTCGGTAGTAGGGATTCACGGTCAGCACGGCGTAGCCGGAGGCCGCGAGACGGTCGCCCATATCGCGAAATGCGGGCCGCAAACCAAGGATGTCGGGCCAGACGATCACGGCCGGGTGTTTCCCGGTTGCCGGATGCGCGAAGTAGCAGTCCGCCTCGCCGTCCGGCGTCGCAACACGGACGTCGACTTGGGCGAGGGACTCTGCCGCCCGCACCTTGGGCAGCACAGCAGCGAGCGTTGCGCCGGCGGCAGCGACGCCTAGCTGCCGGCGGGTGATCCGGCCAGCGTCGTTCTCAGCAACTTCCGCATCGCGCAGCGTATGTTCGTCACACATGTGAGTCCCCGGTAGGTCGTGAACGTCGAGCATGACAGATGTTCCCGCGGCCACCAACTCAGGGAGAAAAGGGACATCCACCCTTTGGCGATTTCGGGACACCCACATGTCTGCCGTTGAGGTTCGAGATGGAACGACCCA
>VXPO01000177.1:39403-42611 GCA_009839505.1 Gammaproteobacteria bacterium | reverse complement strand
GGCGATTTCGGGACACCCACATGTCTGCCGTTGAGGTTCGAGATGGAACGACCCAATCATAGGTAGCAGGGCGTTGTCCCTTTCCCGGCGGGATGGATGTCCCTTTTCCGGCGCAGGGTGGATGTCCCTTTTCCGGCGCAGGGTGGATGTCCCTTTTCCGGCGCAGGGTGGATGTCCCTTTTCCGGCGCAGGGTGGATGTCCCTTTTCCGGCGCTTTTCCGGCGTCGCGCGGTCGCCCCTACGTCGGGTCCATCTGATGAGACCCGCCGGGGTTGTCGCGCGAGACTTTGTTCATGCGGGGTTCCGCCGGGACCGTGTTTCTGATTGTCTGTGTACCGAAAGTCGCGGGTGTCAAGGTCGCGACGCGAACGGAGATCGTCATGGGAAGATGCTTGTCAATCGCCCTGCTTGCCTGCTGTCCCTCGGCATTGGCGCTCGAGGAGTCGGCGCTCACAGCGCTGCTCGAGGAGGCGCGGGCCGAGATGAAGATGCCGGGCCTGCGCGCGGCGGTGCGCTTCGAGGACGGGCGCATCGTCCGCGCCGCAGTCGGGCTGGCCGATCGCGAGGCGGGCACGCCCCTCGACAACACCGTGCGCATGCCGGGCGGCAGCACGGGCAAGACCTTCGTCGCCGTGTTGACCATGCTGTTGGTCGAGGACGGCGTGCTGTCGTTGGACGACCCGGCATCGAAGTGGCTTGACGACGAGCGGTGGTTCAGGCGTCTACCCAACGACGACGAGATTCTCGTTCGCCACCTGCTGTCACACTCCTCGGGGCTCGGCGACTACCCGTACACGATGCGCTACCGGATGGGCTCGGTCGTCCGCGCGATCCGCCACGGCGGCATCCGCTTCACGCCCGAAGAGCTGATCGGCATGATCGGCCGCAAGTCGCTGTACCCCGTCGGGCGGGGCTACGCCTACACCGACGCCGGCTACCTCGTCCTGGGGCGCTTGATCGAAGCCGCGACGGGTCGGACTTACTACGACCTGGTGCGTGAACGCATTCTCGAACCGCAGGGTCTCGACCAGATCGGGCTCCAGGACCGCTCGGTCCTGCCGAACATCACGCCGGGCTACATGATGGGTGCGCGCAACCTGCGCAAGAACGGCACCATGAAGATCGATCCGTCCTCCGAGTGGACCGGCGGCGGCCTCACCACCAATCCCACCATGCTGGTCGAGTTCTACGGGGCGCTGACCGAAGGCCGCATCGTGAAGCCCGAGAGCCTGGCCCTGATGCTGGAGTCGGGCTGGCGGAACCCCGCGACGCCGGACTGGCACTACGGCTTCGGACTGTTCGTATACGACGATGGCGAGACCTTCGGCCACGGCGGCCTGTGGCCCGGCTACCGGACCCACGTCACCCACTACCCAGCGTCGGGCACTACCATCGCCGTACAGACCAACCGCGACGGCCGCATCGACATGCAATCCGTGGTCAACCGCATCGAAACCCTCCCGGTCGCTGCGCGTTGACGAGTGTGGGCGGGACAAGCCTGCGCCTGAAGTATCGTTTAACGGTACCTATTGGTTAAGACCTTGATACTCGTCAATTAATAGTTGCATTAAACAACACTCTTGGATGACATTGGCCCTGTTCGTTCTTGGAGGAGTGCCATGAAACTGTCCACAAGATTGTGTCTGCCGCTGGTCTGCGCTTTGGCGTTGGGATGCGCCGGGGTGGTTGCCCAGCCGAGTGACGAGTTGTTCGACATCCACGAGATCGACACCGGGCGCGCCAAGCATCAGACCCTGCTGACCGGCTCGTTCACGGCGCCAGGATCCGTTGAACTTGCCGTGATCGACGTGTCGGTCGGCGGAAAGCGGGAACTGACCTTGCACCGGTTGGACGGCGACGTCTGGAGTGCCGTGGGCCAGTGGCCGCTGGACCGGGACGTGTTGTTCGTGGATCGGGTGAACGTCGCCGGGCGAGACCACGTGCTGACCTTCCGCCGCGGCAGCCTCGGCCGGTTCGATGCGGCTGCCGGCACCGAGGAAAGGCTGGTCGCGGTGACGATTGACTACCACCCCGGGGAGGAGGGCGGACTGCCTCGCCTGGATGTGGCACGCGACCTGAACGGGGACGGCCGCGACGACCTCGTGGTGCCCGACACCGACGGCTTCTGGGTGTCCACCCAGTCCGTGGACGGAACGTTCGCCGAGCCGGTGAAGCTCGGCCCCGCGGAGCCGCTTCTGGACCAGCGGGCCTACGGCGACAGCAAGACCTACGGCGAAGTCGGCATCACGCCGATGACGGCGCCCTGGTATCTCGGTCGCGTCCATCGAATGGACTACGACCGCGACGGCCGCACCGATCTCGTGTTCTGGAACCAGGATCACTTCGAGCTCCACCGGCAGGATTCCACGGGGAATTTCAGTACGGAACCCGAGACCTTTTCGACGGAGGTCCCGTTCGACTTCGACGGCGCGTACACGCTCGCCTTCCAGTTCGAAGGCAGGAGCGTGCCGTCGGTGCTACTCGGCCTCGGCGGACGGATGGAGTACACCCTGTTGCATGGATTCCGCGATCTGAACGCCGACGGTGTCGCGGATCTCGTGACCCTGACCTTCTCGGGCCGCCGGGTCTTCAGCCTGCGGGGGCGCTACGACGTGCACTTCGGCCAGCCGACGCCGGGCGGCACGGTGTTCCCCGCGACTGCGGACACATCCGTAAGGACGCCCGGCCCGGCGATCGGGCAAGCCTGGGGCTACGCCTCGCAGAGCTACCTCGACTTCGACGGCGACGGCACGACCGACATGGCGATGGCTTCCGTCAACACGGGGCTCGGCGGCATGACGCGGGCGATGGTGGGCAAATCGATCACGGTCGACCTCGCGCTTTTCCGTCTCGAGAACGGCAAGTACCCCAAGATGCCGGATGCGAGGCGAAAGGTGCGCACGCCGTTCGCGCCCTTCGACAAGCGCGGCGTGCTCTTTCCGACGGTGCTGGTCGGCGACGTGAACGGCGATGGCCGCTCCGACGTCCTGGCGGTCGAACGGTGGGACGAGCTATCCGTCTACCTCGGCATCCCCGGACCGAATCCGCTGACCACGCGACCGGTCAAGGTGGCCGTGGGCTCGCCCAAGGATGATCGTTTCGCGACCGTGCGCGACGTGAACGGCGCCGGTCGCGGGGGCGTCGTGCTCCCCCGGGCCTGGGGGACGGGCCCACACCCTTCTCGGTTGCCCCTGGGACGCGGGCGCCG
>VXPO01000177.1:24729-39393 GCA_009839505.1 Gammaproteobacteria bacterium | reverse complement strand
CTATCTCCTCTCCGCCGCCAACCCCGCCCCTATTCCTATCCCCACGCCACGGTTCATGGGGGCCGTGGCCTCCCCAAAGTTTTATGTTTTCGCGACCGTGCGCGACGTGAACGGCGACGGTCGCGAGGACGTCGTCATCCACCTTCCCTCGAGCACGTCCCCAAACCGCGTCGTCGTCCTCATGGCACGCATGGGCTAGTCGAAAGGGACATCCACCCTGCGGCCGAAAAGGGACATCCACCCTGCGGCCGAAAAGGGACACCCACCCTGCGGCCGAAAAGGGACACCCACCCTGCGGCCGTAGGGCGCGCCGCGTCCATGTGGCAAACTTGACGGCTCGCTGCGGTCAAGGTGAACGACGAACATGGCAGAGGCCCAAACCATCCCGGCCGAGTCGGAAGCGCTGGGGCGCGTGCTCGACTCCATCGACGAACTCGGTCTCACGCACAACATCGTGGAGCTGGAGACCCACGGCTTCACCACCGTCAAGGGCGTGTTGTCGGACGGCCAGATCGAACGGGCGAAGGCGGCCATCCTCGCCCGGGTGGAAGCGCACGTCGGGCACAAGCTCGACCCTGACAACGCCACCGAGGAGGACTTCCAGGGGATGACGTACGTCCCCTACATGCTCTACGAGGACGAGATCTTCGAAGAGATCCTGGTCGAACCGAAGCCGCTGGCGCTCATCACCTACCTGCTCGGCGAGAGCTGCCTGCTGTCCAGCATGGGCTGTCATTTCCGCGGACCGGGCGGTGCGCCGCTGCCCCTGCATTCGGACAACGGCAACGGGATTCCCGCACCCTACGCGACGTTTTCGCAGGTGGCCAACGTCAACTACGCGCTGACGCCCTACAGTCGGGAAGCCGGGGCGCTGGCCATGGTGCCGGGCAGCCACAAGCTCGCGCGTTCGCCCCGTCTCGACGAGATGGGCCTCGGTGACGGCGGCAACCCCAATGCGGTGTCCATGGACATCGACCCGGGCGACGCCGTGGTCTGGCACGGCAACACCTGGCACGGCTCCTTCGTACGCGAGCTTCCCGGCGTGCGCATGAACCTCGCGGTGTACTTCAACCGCCAGTACATCCGCACCCAGGAACACCACGGCGACGCGGTGCCGGAAGAGGTGCTGGAACGGCACGCGAACGACACTCGTTTACTCAACCTGCTCGGCGCCAAGCAACCCTACGGCTGGCGCCGGGAAGGCCCGGACTACAGCAAGTTCGCCCTGATGCCCCGCGGTCTATACGACTAAAACGCGACCGCTACGCGGTCGCCCGAGATTTCGCGGCGCGAAATCTCTAGGCAGAAGCACACCGGACACATCTGAAGATGCAGGCCACGGAAGAGACGCGCGGGTGAGCGGGCTGCGTGTCCTGGAACTCGGCGGCGGCTTTTCCGCGGCCTATGCCGCCAAGCTTCTCGGCGATCACGGGGCCGACGTGGTCAAGGTGGAACCGCCGGAGGGTGATCCAACCCGGCGGCGCGGACCGTTCCCCGGCGGCGTCGCAGACCCGGAGAAAAGCGGTGCGTTTCTCGCCCTGAACGTCAACAAGCAAGGCGTGGTGCTGGATCCGGCCACCGACGAGGGCCGTCGCGAACTGGCTCGCCTGGTTGCCTGGGCGGACATCCTGGTCCACAACCTGGCGCGCGACCGGGCGGCGCAACTCGGCGTCGATCCGGGAACCCTCGAAGCCGCCCATCCGCGGCTCGTCGTGTTGTCCATCACGCCGTTCGGCATCACCGGTCCGTACCGCGACTACCGTGGCACCGAGTTGATCGTCGCCAACGCCGGCGGTTGGACGAATCTCTGTCCCGGGACCCACGCCGAGCCCGATGCGCCACCGCTCAAGGTGTTCGGCCACCAGTGTGCGCTGATGGCGGGCACGGCCGGGGCACTCGTGGCGCTGGCCGCGGCGCGTGAGACGCGTCGGTCCGGTGTCGGCGAGCACATCGATCTCTCGGAGCAGGAATACGTCGCCTCGGTGCTGGAAGGGGGTGTTCCCCTCTACACCTATCGAAACGCCGTGCTCAAGCGCTTCCACCCCCGGGGCCTCATCCCGTGGCGGATCTTCGAGGCCAAGGACGGGCCGATCTTCCTGGTGTGCGCCGAGCAGGATCAGTGGCAGCGCCTGGTCGAGTTCATGGGCAACCCCGAGTGGGCACAACTGGAGGTCTTCGCCGACATGCGCTCCCGGGTGGAGAACCAGGATGTGGTCCACCAGTTCGTGCAGGAATTCATCGCCGATTGGAATGCCTGGGAGCTCTACCACGAGGCGCAGAAGCAGCGCATCTGCTTCGCGCCGATCACGAACTACGCACAACTCGCCGCCAACGAACACCTGCGGGCGCGCGGCTTCTTCACGGCGGTGGACCATCCGGGCATCGGCCCCGTCGAGCACATGACACCGGCGGTGCTGACGACCACCGGGCGTGCGGCGATCAGCCGCCCGTCACCCCGGCTGGGGCAGCACAACGACGAAGTGCTCGGCGGCGAACTGCCGGCTCGTACGCCGTCGGATAGCCAGGCCCAGAGGCTGCCGCTGGACGGTGTGCGGGTGGTCGATCTGACCTGGGTCTGGGCGGGGACGTTCTGCACCATGAACCTCGCACACCTCGGTGCCGAGGTCATCCACATCGAATCTGCCAAGCGACCGGATCTCTATCGCCGGACCACGCTGGACACGTCCGGCGCGGAATCCGGTCTCAACGAGTCGGGAATGTTCAACCAGTGGAACCAGGGCAAGCTCGGGGTCGCGGTGGACCTCAGCGACCCGCGCGGCATCGAGGTCGTCAAGGATCTCGTGCGGGTCTCCGATGTCGTCGTGCAGAACTTCGCCACCGGCGTGCTCGAACGCCTCGGCCTCGGCTACGACGAGCTCCGGGAAGTCAATCCGCGGATCATCCTGGCGAGCGTCAGCGGATACGGTCAGTCGGGTCCCTTCCGGGACTACATGGGCTACGGCCCCGCCACTTCGCCGTTGACGGGCATTTCGGCGGTGACCGGCTACGTCGACGGTGGACCCGAGGAAGTCGGTGTCTCCATGCCCGATCCCAACGCGGGAATCACCGCCGCCCTGGCCATTGTCTCCGCCCTGGAGCGCCTTGAGGCGACCGGTGCCGGTGACCACCTGGATGTCACCCTGTTCGAGTCGAGCGCAGCCTACGGCATGGAAGCCTGGATGGAGTACGCGTTCAACGGCAGTCAACCGGAACGCAACGGCAACCGGGATCCGTACATGGCACCCCACGGCTGCTTCCCCTGCGCGGGCGAGGACGCGTGGGTGGCCATCGCCTGCGCCGGCGACGACGAGTGGCGAACGCTCGCCGCGTTGATCGAACCCGGGCTCGCCGACGATCCACGCTTCGAGTCGCTCGAATCCCGCAAGGCCAACGAAGGCGCCCTTGAGGAGATCGTCGCGGGGTGGACCACGGACCGCGACCGCTGGCAGGTCGCGACGATGCTGCAGAGCTCGGGTGTTGCCGCCTTCCCGACCTTCACCTGCGAAGACATCGTCGACGACCCGCACCTGAACGCCCGCGGCTACATCGAACACCTGCCGCACCCTGTGGTCGGCACGAAGGCACACACCGGAATCCCCTGGCGCCTCGCCCGCCGTCCCAACGGCGTGCGCTGCCCGGCCCCCTGCCTCGGCGCCGACACCGACGATACCCTGCGGAACATCCTCGGCTACGACGCCGCGCGAATCGCGGCACTACGGGCGGCGGATGTGTTGACGTGAACAGCGATCGCCGTGCCGACTAGGCCGTGAGCATGGAACTGCGAAAAGGGACATCCACCCTTGGCGCGAAAAGGGACATCCACCTTTGGCGCGAAAAGGGACATCCACCTTGGGCGGGGGAAGTTTCCCTTTCTGGTTCATTGACCGATCAAAACGATACATGTACCGTATATCTGTACATAAAAGACGGCTGGAACGATGATTCGCGAGACCACCTACACACAGGCGAGGGAACGCCTGGCGTCCTTGATGGATCAGGTGACGGATACCCGAGAGCCGGTGCTGATCCGGCGGCGTGGCAGAGAGTCGGTGGCGTTGGTTGCTGCCGACGAACTCGCGAGCTGGCTGGAGACCGCGTACCTGTTGCGTTCGCCGAAGAACGCACGACGACTTTTGGCCGCGAGTGAACGGGCGGCGCTCGGCGATGGCGAGGCAATGGAAATTGGTGAACTCCGGGCGCGCTTGGAGTTGGCCAAAGAGTGAGTGCGGCGGGATCGCGTGTTGCGGTCATGGACCCCAACTTCATCGAGGATCTCGAGTACTGGACACGAACAGACCGACGACGGGCGTTGCGAACGCTCAGATTGGTGGAGGACGTCCTTCGGAATCCCTTTGCCGGGGCCGGCAAGCCCGAACCGCTCCGGGGACAGCTCAGCGGCAAGTGGTCCCGTCGCATCGATCAGGAGCACCGCTTGGTCTACGAGGTGGAGGACGACCGGGTGTACTTCCTGGCCGCACGCTATCACTACTGAAGCTGCCTGGCTCGCATCTCCCTACGAGTTGCGGCATCCATGCGTTCGATCGCGCGGGTGAATGCGGACGGGGCGATTCTTGCCGCGTTCGATCCTAGGTAAGCCTGGATTTCCTCCGGGTACGCCCGCCACACTTCGCGCAACACCCACCCCACGGCTTTCTGCATCGGTTGACGACGGTCCTCGACACAGCGGTCGACCATGGGCAGAACCTGCTCGGGCGAGAGGAACACGGCGTTCTTGCCCGAGTAGTGGATGAGGCTGACGATGGACACGCGCCGGGGCCATAGGGCTTCGTCCTCGTTCCATCGTTCGAGCACCGGCATGACGGTCGCGGGGTCTGCCTCGAGGAGCCGGGAATACGTCCCGCTTAAAACATCGGAGTGGCACCAGTTGTCCACCCGGGCGATCCAGCGCTTCATCACGGGCCAATACGCCGGATCCACCTGCTTGCGCACACGGGGGCGGTAGTACTCCTCGGCGGCGAACAGCACATCGCCCCACTCGCTGCCCATCCAAAGGTCGTCCCAGACCGCCAGCACGGATGCCGGGTCGAGGTCGGAGAACGAGAAGCCCTCCCGGACACGGCGACGCAGTGCCGGAACCCGAATGCCGACGTAGTTGAGCGACGAACCCCGGTCCTTGGCCATATGCCGGCCGAACGTGGGATCGCCCAAGGCTTGCAGCGCGTGGAGAACTTCGTCGTGGTACCGCGCGAACTTCATGGCCGCGGTGGTTCAACACCCCGCCGCGATGGATGCGGTGGGGCAGATGCGGTCTGTCAGCCGATGACTTCGAACCGCTTGAGCTCGGGCCGCCCTGCCATCAATCCGGCGAACTTCGCACCGGCCGCGCGGAAGTGGTCGCTGGCGCCGTGGGCGGCCAGCGCTTCATCGTCGTCGTAGAGCTCCATCACGGCATAGCCGTCGTCGTCCTTGACCAGGGTGTAGAGCTGGTTGCCGGGTTCGTTGGCGCGGACGGCGGCGGCGAGTTCCAGCATCACGGACTCGAATTCCTTTTCCTTGCCGGGGGCGACGTTCAGCCTTGCGAGTAGTGCGATCATGTAGTGGCAACTTCCGAATGGACGAGAAGGTGCGGCAGCATACCTGCACCTTCAGCATGGCGGAAGGCGTTCAACCTGGCGGATGGCATGCACCGAGACAAGCTGCTAACCCTGCTCGATGGATACGCTGCGCGCTATCCGGACGAGGGCGTCGCCCGTTTCCGGGCCTTCGTCGAGCGCCAGCCACGCTGCTTCGAACGCGACTGCTGGGACGACGGCCACATCACGGGATCCGCCGTGGTTCTCGACCCGTCCGGCACCTCGATGCTGATGACCCACCACGCCAAGCTCGGCCGTTGGCTGCAGCTCGGCGGCCACGCCGACGGCGACACCGACCCCTTGGCGGTGGCCTGCCGGGAAGCGACGGAAGAGTCGGGGCTAGCGGTCGTGCCGATCCACGGTGAGATTCTCGATCTCGACATCCACACCATCCCGCCGCGCGGCAGCGACCCCGCCCACTATCACTACGACGTGCGCTTCCTGCTGCGCGCCGCACGTACGGGGCCGCTCAAGGTCACCGAGGAGTCACTGGCGCTGCGTTGGGTTCCGTTGGACGGCGTCGAAGATCTGACCGCCGAGGTCTCGATCACGCGGATGGTCGGCAAGGTCCAGTCGACGCCGAACGTGACGCCGAGATCATGATTATGCGGCGTCGCATTATGTCTCTCGGCATAAAGATCTACTCGACTGACAGCGCCTCCAAGTCGAACGCGGCGGCCATCAGCGCCTTCGTGTAGTCCGTCTTCGGTGCGTCGAAGACGTCGGCGGCCGGGCCCTGTTCGACGATGACGCCGTCCTTCATGACGATGAGGTCGTGGGCCAGGGCGCGGACCACTTTCAGGTCGTGGCTGATGAAGAGGTACGCGAGATCGTGGCGGCGTTGCAGGTCGCGCAAGAGGTCGACGATCTGCGCCTGCACCGAGACGTCGAGCGCCGAGGTGGGTTCGTCCAGCACGACCAGCCCGGGATGCAGGATGATCGCCCGGGCGATGGCGATGCGCTGGCGCTGGCCGCCGGAGAACTCGTGGGGGTAGCGATCCTGGGTCTCGGGATCTAGGCCGACGTCGAGGAGCACGCGGCCGACCTCTTCGCGTCGTTGCGCGGCCGTGAGCTCCGGGCGGTGGATCTTGAGGCCCGCCTCGATGATCTGGTTGGCGGAAAGCCGTGGCGGCAGGCTGCCGTAGGGATCCTGGAAGACGATCTGCATCTGCCGACGGAACGGTCGAAGCTCCTTGGCCTTCATGCCCTGGATCGAGTCGCCGTCGAGGCGAATCTCACCCTTGCTGGCGAGCAGCCTGAGGAGCGCCATCGCCAGCGTCGTCTTGCCCGATCCGGACTCGCCCACGATGCCCAGCGTCTGACCCCGGCGGAGTTGAACCGCGACATCGTCCACGGCCCGGAAGGCCTTCGAGCGCGCGAACCAGCCGCGGCCGACCTTGTATTCCACCGAGAGGCGTTCGGCGGTCATCACCTCGTCGGCGCCGGGCTCGGCACGGACGGGTTGACCACCTGGTTCGGCGGCCAGCAGATGCTGGGTGTAGGCGTGTCTCGGCGCGTCGAACACCCGGGCGGTGGCACCGTGTTCGACGATCTCCCCCTGGGTCATCACGCACACGCGGTCCGCCATCTTGCGCACCACGCCGAGATCGTGGGTGATGAGCAGCAGCGCCATGTCGAGGCGCGCCTTGAGGTCGTTCAGGAGTTTCAGGATCTGCGCCTGGACCGTGACGTCCAGCGCCGTGGTGGGTTCGTCGGCGATCAGCAGGTCCGGCTCGTTGGCGAGCGCCATGGCGATCATCACGCGTTGGCGCTGGCCGCCGGAGAGTTCGTGGGGATAGGCGCCGAGCCGCTCTTTGGCGTCGGGCAGCGCCACCATGTCCAGCAGTTCGAGGGCGCGCTCGCGGGACTCGCGCTTGCCCATGGCCCGGTGCACGTAGAGGATCTCGCCGATCTGCTTCTCGATGGTGTGCAGCGGGTTGAGCGACGTCATGGGTTCCTGGAAGACCATGCCGACACGTTCGCCGCGGATCTTGAGCATGTCGTCCTCGGAAGCGCCCACCACCTCTTCGCCGTCCACCCGGATCGAGCCGCTGGGGTGGCTGGCGTACTGGTAGGGCAGGAGCTGCATCACCGACAGGGCAGTCACCGACTTGCCCGAGCCGGACTCGCCCACCAACGCCACGGTCTCTCCCCGGTCGATGTGGAAGCCGACCCCGGTGACCACCTTCTCGCCGCGGAAAGCGACGGCGAGGTCTTCGACTTCGAGTATTCGGTTCATACCGCTGACCTTCTCGGGTCGAAGGCGTCGCGCACGCCTTCGCCGACGAACACCAGCAGCGTCAGCATGATCGCCAGGGTGAAGAACCCGGAGAGCCCCAGCCACGGCGCCTGGATGTTTGCCTTGCCCTGGGCGAGGAGTTCGCCGAGCGACGGGTAGCCGGCCGGCAGTCCGAAGCCGAGGAAGTCCAGCGACGTCAGCGTTGTGATGGAACCGTTGAGGATGAACGGCAGGTAGGTGAGTGTCGCCACCATGGCGTTGGGCAGCACGTAGCGGCTCATGATGGTGAAGTTGCCCTCGCCGAGGGCGCGGGCGGCGTTGACGTAGTCGAAGTTGCGCGTGCGCAGGAACTCGGCGCGCACCACCGCCACCAGCGCCATCCAGTTGAACAGCAGCAGGAGCAGCATGAGCACGATGGGGTTGGGTTCGATCAGGCTCGTCAGGATGATGATGACGAACAGCGTCGGCAGCCCCGCCCAGATCTCCACCAGGCGCTGGCCGATCAGGTCGATCAGGCCGCCGAAGTAGCCCTGCGTCGCGCCCACGGCGATGCCGATGATGGCGGACAGGAACGTCAGTCCGATACCGAACAGGACGGACAGGCGAAAGCCGTAGATGATGCGCGCCACCACGTCCCGGGCGACGTCGTCGGTTCCCAGCCAGTGCCGGCCGCTCGGCGCTTCGGGCACCGTGCCCTCGGTGTAGAGGTCGATGGTGTCGTGGCTGAACGGGATCGGCGGCCAGACCATCCAGCCGTCGCCGTCGAGGATCAGTTCCTGGACGTGGTGGGAGCTGTAGACCGCCTCGGTCTCGAACACGCCGCCGAACTCGGTCTCCGGGTAGAAGCGGAAGATGGGCGCGTAAAGCTCGCCCTTGTAGCCCATGACGATCGGCTTGTCGTTGGCGATGAACTCGGCGCCGAGGCTCAGCACCACCAGCACGCCGATGATCCACAGGCTCACGTAGCCGCGCCGGTTGGCCTTGAAGTTCGCCCACCGGCGACGGGTCAACGGGGACACCCACCGCTTTTGGTGATCGGCACCGACGACGAACCCGTCGGTGGGTGCGACGGGGGAGGCCGGGGCTGTTGCTTCCGCCATCAGGTCTCCCTCGTCTCGAAGTCGATGCGGGGGTCGACGAGGGTGTAGACGATGTCGCCGATGAGCGTCATCGCGAGACCGACGAAGGTGAACACGAACAGCGTCCCGAACATGATCGGGTAGTCGCGGCGCAGCACCGCCTCAAAGCCTAGGAGCCCGAGCCCGTCGAGGGAGAAGATCACCTCGATCAAGAGCGCCCCGGTGAACAGGATGCCGACCAGCGCGGCCGGGAACCCGGCGATGACGATCAGCATCGCGTTGCGGAACACGTGGCCGTAGAGCACCCGGCGCTGGTTGAGGCCCATAGCGCGGGCGGTCAGCACGTACTGCTTGGCGATCTCGTCGAGGAACGAGTTCTTGGTGAGCATCGTCAGCGTCGCGAACCCGCCGATGGTGAGCGCCGTCACGGGCAAGGCCAGGTGCCAGAAGTAGTCGGCGACCTGGCCGAGCATCGACAGGTCGTCGAAGTTGGTCGAGGTCAGACCCTTCAAGGGGAACAGGTCGAGGTACGAGCCCCCCGCGAACAGCACGATCAGGAAGATCGCGAACAGGAAGCTCGGCACGGCGTAGCCGACGAAGATCAGTCCGCTGGTCACCGCGTCGAACCGCGTGCCGTCGCGGACCGCCTTGGCGACGCCGAGCGGGATCGAGATGATGTAGATGATCAGCATCGACCACAGCCCGAGGGAGATCGACACCGGCAGGCGTTCCTTGATCAGGTCGATGACGGGTCGGTTCTGGTAGTAGCTCTCGCCCAGATTGAAGGTGAAGTAGTCGCCGAGCATCTTGAAGTAGCGGACGTGGAGTGGTTTGTCGAAGCCGAACTGCTTCTCGATGGCCTCGATGAGTTCGGGGTCGAGTCCCTGGGCGCCCGCGTACTGCGACCGGAAGCTCTCGGCGTCGGTGGGCCCGGCGGCTTCCGCCCCGGCGATGCGGCTTTCGGCGCCGGCATCCTGGCCCGTCAACTGGGCGATCATCTGATCCACCGGGCCGCCCGGCGCGAGCTGCACGATAAAGAAGTTGATGGTGACGATCCCGACGAGGGTGGGGATCAGCAGCAGCAGGCGGCGGATGACATAGCGGCCCATGGCGTGTCAGCCCTCCCCGCGTCCGGCGACCCAGCGCCGCACGCGGTTCCAAGTGCGTGACGGCCCTCCGGAACGAAGGAAGTCCTCCGTCAGGGTCGGTCGATCCGTCGCGAAGTTGCGCCACAGGGCATCGACGTAGGGCCGGCTCGACGAGGCCAGCGTGGGGTAGAAGCCGTCCCGATCGATGTCCACCAGCACCGATCGGTAGTGATCCAGCACGTGCCGGTCCAACATTCGTCCCGCGACGCGGACGCTGGACAGGGTGCCGGTTCCCAGCTTGCCGAGCCTTTCTAGGGAACCAAGGGCCATGAGCCCGGCCACGTCCAACGGGCTCATCCCCTGGTTCTTGGCGGACGAGCGGATTCCCTCCCACAGGCGGTCCAACTCGGCTCGCGGCAGTACCTTGGACGGATCGATTTCGGCGATGGACTCCCGGGTCTCGCGGATGGTCTCGCGCAGGCCCTCCACCGATGTCGGCGGGGTGTCGAGCGCCTGGGCGGTCTTGTGACTGGTTGCGGCGACGGCGTCCAGGAGATCGTCCGCCTGTTGAATAGCGGCGGCGTCCTCGATGACACCGCGCGCCTCGAGGTCCTCCGCCAGTTCCTTGAGGTACGCCTTCGATCCGTAGGCCACGTCGCCGACCACGGCCAGCAGCAGCATCGGCGACATGTGCAGCGTCGCCAGGGTCGTCAGCTCAATGAAGTTGCCGGTCGCCTTTCTGGCGATGAAGTTGTCGATGCGGGGACGCGTGCCTTGGTCGGGTCGATGGTCGGCGTCCACGCCGCCCATTTCCTCGGCCATGAAGTCCAGCATCTGGCCGATGAAGACCTGGTAGGTCTTGGCATCGCGGAAGGTCTGCGGCACGAGCAGTGCAGCGGACTCCCGCAGGGTGCCGCCGAGCACGCCGGCGGTACCGCGGATGGCGCGTTCCGGCAGCGACAGGCCGTAGACCAGGTGGTCGCGCAGGCTTGCGTCTTCACCCCCTCGGTTCGGGTTGTCCGTCATGGGCGCTCCCGGTAGCCGGAGACCAGCGACTTCTCGAAGTCCGTGAACGCCGCTTCGAGCATCGTCATCCGTTCGCGCTTGGCGTCGTCGGGCAGGAAGGAGTGCTTCAGGCAGTCCCGCGAGATGGTCTTGATGTCGTCGTAGCCAAGGTCGTAGCGCACCACGGCCTTGACGTACTCCATCGTGAGGTTCGAGCGGCTGACGCCCTCGTCGTCCGTGGTCAGGCACACCGGTACCCCCGCACGACGGTACATCTCGAAGGGGTGGCGGTGGTCGCGCACGCCGAGGATGCTCTCATTGCTGGTGATGTTGATCTCGACCAGCACCTCGTCGCGCGCCATCTGTTCGAGGAGTCCGACCAGGTCGCGCTCCCAGGCGATGGAGATGCCGTGGCCGATGCGCCGTGCGTGGCCCTCGTCGATGCTGCGCCGGATGCGGTCCCACATGGACGCCACGGGCGCGTAGCGCAGGGTCAGCTCGCCAGCGTGCAGGGTGATCGCTGGCTTGTCGAAGCGCTGCCAGAGGAAGTCGAGAATCTTCATCTGGGCGTCGAACTGGCGCCGTGACGCCGGGTGGTCCTCGGGCGCGACGATGTTCAGACCAACGACCCGTTCGTCGGCGCGCATGGCGGTGAAGGTGTACACCGCGCCGGTAAAGAACTGTTCCAGGGGGCCGGTGCGCAGCAGCGAGCCGATGTAGCCGAGGGCGATGTCGCTCCCCGGCTCCCCGAGGGCGGGGGAGAGACCGAGTTCAGCCGATACGTTCGCCTCCACGTCGTTGATCCAGGTGGTGAACGAGCGATGTATGGCGGGGTCGTCGATTAGGGTCTCGAACGGGGCGAGACTGGCGGACAGGTCGTCGAGATCGAGGTTCCAGCGCGTCCCGTAGAAACTCGCCAGCGCCTCGTCCGGGTACGGTGTGGCCATCAGCTCCAGGTAGTTGATGTTCTGGTAGCGGTTGCGGCGGACGATCTCGGCGAGCAGCTCGGTGCGCGTGCGTTGCGCCGAGCCGAGATACGAGAACGTCTGAAAAAAGTGGTGATGGCCATCGTCGGTGTTCGGATACCAGCCGCGCATGCTCACGGTTTCGAAGTATGCCTTGAGCATGGCGGCGTCGGCTTCGAGCTCGTCGATGCTCACCGTATGCGCTTCGTCGCTGGAGGTGAACCGCTTGGCAGTGGGATCGTAGCGAAGGCCGTTGGCCCGGGCCGCGTCGATGACGAAGTCGCTGTAGACCGCGCCGCCCGCGTGGTTGTGCAGATCCGCGCCCTTGGGAAAGCGCCGCAGAAAAGCGATGAGTTCCGGTTCCGTCCGCTTGGCCAGATCGAAACGCTCGGCCGGCGTGCCCGCGTCCGGATGCCAGAAGGGGACGTCATCGTCAGCCGCTCCGACCGACAAGGCCACGCAAAGCATGGCAACCCCTACGGTTCTCATGGTCACGCCTCCCGCCAAACCCGACCGCGCTTGCGCACCGGGTCAAGCAGCGTCAAGTCGCCCGAGGGCACCTCGTAGCCCTTGGGGAACGGGGGCCGTGCCTCCAGCCCGATGGCCTCCAGCACGCGGTCGTCCTGGTAGTAGCAGGTGACGGTCTGGATCGCGAGGTTTCGCATGAAGCTCGGCTCGGCCGCGCGGATGTCGTCCACGAGGGCTCGCCGCATTTCGCGGTCCAGCGAGGCGAAACCCTCGCCGTGGCGCTCCCGTGCTTCGGCGTCGAGTCGGTCCAGCTCGGCGCCGAGGTTGTCGAGGGTGCCGGACTCGGTGGCACGTATATGACCCAGCACATCGACGTCGGCCGCGCTCGGTCGGCGACCGTCGGTACTGGCCGGGACGATGAGATCGAGCACGATAGCGAGCACATCGCGCTGTTCCGTCGTCAGCGGATTATCGGAGCCGATAAGTTCGTTCGTCATGGTCAGTCGAACAGGTTCGCGAGGTTCCGCTTCATCGCATCGGCGATGTAGAGCGCGACGGCCTGGATGGTGGTCGTCGGGTTGACGCCCCCGGAGGTGACGAAGACGCTGCCGTCGACGAGGAACAGGTTGCGCACGTCGTGGCTGCGGCCCCACTCGTTGACCACGGAGCGTTCCGGATCCGTGCCCATGCGCGCCGTTCCCAAGAGGTGCCAGCCGGCCATGCGCAGCGGAGATTGAACCGGCTGGACCTTGACGGCACCTGCCGCGGCCATGGCCTCGGCGCCTTTCTGTGAGCCGTGGTCGAGCATCCGCCGGCTGTTCTCGCTCAGCGTGTAGGTGATCTTCGGGGCCGGGATGCCGTTCGTATCGGTGAGCTCGGGGTCGAGGGTGACGCGGTTGTGTTCCTCCGGCAGATCCTCGCAGCAGATGCCGAGATGGATCGAGTGTCCGAACAGTGCATCGAACGCGTCGTGGTGGCCTTCGCCCCACGGGATCGTGCCCTGCGCGATGCCGGCGCGCGCGGTCCCCACGGGCGGCCCGCCGCGGGTGATCTGCATGTTGTAGCCGCGCACGAAACCGCGGTCCGTGTCCGTCTCGTAGAACTCCTGGGAGAGGATGCAGCAGCCCTGCGGACCGAAATTGGACTTCAGCGGTTCGTCGAAGTGGCCGACGACAAGCCCCCAAGGGTGCAGCATCAGGTTCCGGCCGACCAGTCCCGAGCGGTTGGCGAGCCCGTCGGGGAACCGTGCGGACGTGGAGTTCAGCAGCAGCCGGGGTGTGCCGACGCCGTTGCAGGCCACGATGACGACCTCGGCGCGTTGGTGGTGCTCGACCCCGTCGGCGTCGAAGTAGGTGACGCCGGTCGCCATGTCGCGGTCGTCCACGGTGATCTCGCGGACCCGGCAATGGGTGCGGAGTTCGACCCCGGCGCGTTCCGCCATGGGCCAATAGGAGATGTCGGCGCTGCTCTTCGCCCCCTGGGCGCAGCCCGTGTTGCAGGGGCCGAGGTTCAGGCACTTGTCGCGGCCGTTGTGGGGACGGGTGATGATGGCGCTGTCGGACGGCCACCAGTGCCAGCCGAGTTGGTTGAAGCCGCGGCCCATGGTCTCGCCCATGCGGCCCATGGGGATGTGGGGCAGGGGCGGCTGGTGGCGGGGGATCGCCGGGTCGCCGGTGAGTCCCGAGACGCCGATGTTGTTGTCGTTCTCGGCGAAGAACGGCTCCAGGGTGAAGTAGTCGATGGGCCAGTCGTCGGCCACCCCGTCGAGGGTCTTGACGCGGAAGTCGGACGGGTGGAAACGGGGAAAGTGGGCCGAGTAGAGGATCGTGCTGCCGCCGACGCCGTTGAAGTTCACGATGGCGATGGGCGACTCGTCGTCGTTGATGGGATAGTCGGTGGGACGCTTGCGGACGTTGGGACTCGGATGCATCTCCTTGGCCGCCCGCGTCTCCCAGTCGCGGCCGGTGCTGGGGTATTCGGCGGGATTCATCCAGCCGCCCTGCTCGAGACAGACGATGCGCATGCGGGTATCGGCGAGGCTCCAAGCGACCGCCGCACCCGAAGCTCCCGCACCGACGATCAGCACGTCGACGATATCGTCCGCCACTTGGAGTCCTCCCGAATCGCCCTTCTATTGTTCGGTGTTTCGCCCCACAACGCTAGGGGACATCCACCCTAGGGACAAAAAGGGACATCCACCCTGCGGAAGAAAGGGGACATCCACCC
>VXPO01000177.1:0-24612 GCA_009839505.1 Gammaproteobacteria bacterium | reverse complement strand
GTCCCCAAACGCCCGAAGGGTGGATGTCCCCAAACGCCCGAAGGGTGGATGTCCCCGAACGCCCGAAGGGTGGATGTCCCTAAACGGACGAAAGGGGACACCCACCGTGCGGTCGACCCGGGGTATTCCGAACGTCGGCGTGTTCGACGGACATGGCGATATGATTGGCGCCCTGCGCCAACCCGGCGGATGTCCAAGCAGATGAAGCAGATCATCGACTTTCTTCCCGTCGTCGCCTTTTTCGGCGTCTGGCTCGCTACGGGTCGGGACATCTACTACGCCACGGCTGCTCTGATGGCCGCCGCGGTGATCCAGGTCGCCGTGTTCAAGCTGATGTCGTGGCCCATCCCGGGGCAGGTCTGGTTCGTGTTCTGGGCGGCGATGGTGTTCGGCACCTTGACGCTCGTGTTCCGCAACCCGCTGTTCATCCAGTGGCGACCCACGGTGGTGAACTGGGTCCTGGCGCTGGCGATCGTCGGCAGCCGGTTCATCGGCCGGGGCAACTACGTGCAGCGGGCGCTGGGAAGGGTCCTGGTGCTGCCCGATCGGGCGTGGCGCGATCTGACTTGGGGCTGGGCGGGGCTCTTCGCGTTGTCGGGAACGGTGAACATCTGGGTGGCCTACACGTTCACCGAGGCCACTTGGGTGTACTACAAGTTCGTCTCCGGGTTCGTCGTATCCTTCATCCTGATCGGCGGCAGCTTTGCCTACCTCGCAGCCACCCGACAACTGCCATCGCTGCCTCGCGACGGTGACGACCGGGCGGGGCACAAGGCGCCGGCGGAGGATCGATGACGGCGCTCTCGGTCAATGTCAACAAGATCGCCCTGTTGCGCAACGCTCGCGGCGGTGTACGACCGGATGTAGTGGCTTGCGCACGCGCCGTGCTGGACGCGGGGGCAGCCGGGATCACGGTCCATCCGCGGCCGGACGCACGCCACATTCGCGCCGACGATGTCTACGCTTTGAAGGAACTGATCGGCGACTATCCAAGGGCGGAACTCAACATCGAAGGCAATCCCACCGCGGCACCCCGGGACGGATATCCCGGTTTCGACCGCCTCGTGGAGGACGTCCGACCGGACCAGTGCACGCTCGTGCCGGACGACGATGAGCAACTCACGTCGGACCACGGCTGGGATTTCTCGGACGACGCGACCGTCGCCAAGGTCGACGACCTGGTGGCGCGCTACCGGACGTGGGGCGCGCGGGTCAGCCTGTTCATGGATCCCGTGCCGGAGCAGATCACCGCCGCCAAGCGCACCGGGGCTGATCGCATCGAGCTCTACACGGGTCCCTATGCGGACGCGGTCGCAGACCACGGCCTCGACCATCCGCAAAGCGCCGCGTCGTGGATCACCTATCGGGATGCGGCACGTCACGCCAACGACATCGGTCTCGGCGTCAACGCCGGGCACGATCTCGACCTCGTCAACCTCGCGCGGTTCGTGTCCATGGGCGGCATCGCCGAAGTCTCGATCGGTCACGCACTGGTCGCCGACGCCTTGGAGTTCGGGCTCGTGCCGACCGTGAAACGCTATCTACAGATACTGGAGGCTCCGACGTGAGACCACACATGGCACAAGTCACTGCTTGTAGCGAGGCGTGTACTGATACGAAGACGGGCGACCACAACGCGCCCACCAGGGCGCGCGGTCGCCCCTACGGTTTCTTCGCACTGCTCTGGGTTGCGGTGTTGGCCACGCTTGCCGGGGCGGCGGAAGAGGAGACGTCCAATCCGAGCGTCGAGATCGCCACCAGCGTCGGTACGATGACGGTGGAACTGTGGCCCGAGAAGGCGCCGCTGACGGTGGCGAACTTCCTCGAACGGGTTGACGAGGGGTTCTACGACGGACTCATCTTCCACCGTGTGATCGCCGGTTTCGTCATTCAGGCGGGGGGCTTCGACGCGAAGATGAACTACCGCGAGGCGCCCGCCACCGTGGTCAACGAGTCGAGCAACGGTGTAAGCAATCTGCAGTGGACCATCGCCATGGCGCGCGCCAGCGATCCGGACTCGGCGGGCGCGCAGTTCTACATCAACGTCTCGGACAACACGAACCTCGATGCGGCGCCCGGCAGGCCCGGCTACACCGTGTTCGGCAAGCTCACCGCCGGCGAGGACGTGGCCGGGGAGATCGAGTTCGTGGCCACCGGAGTAACCGCTGGCATGCCCGACGTTCCACGCGAGCCCGTCACGATCCTGTCGACAAGGCGCGTCAGCGGAGCCCTGAGCGTCGCTCCGGTCGCGGATTGACGCTATGATCCCAAGCCTAAGCGGCAAAACGCGACGCGTATGAAGACCACCCTCACTGCACTCGGCGTGGCGGCACTTTTGGCCGCTGCGGCAACAGAGATTTTCTTCCGATTCTTTGCCGGCCAGTATCTCGTTCTGCTGGCGATTTGTTTCGTCGCGAGCGCTGTTGCCGCGTTGGCGACCGTGCGCTTTGTCGGGCGCCAGCCCGATGCCCCGTCCCGGACGAGGGCACCTCGCGCCAAGGACCGTGCTCGGCCCCCGGAGCGTTCCCGCCAGGCGGAACGGACGCGTCAGCCGGAACGGCCGAAGCAACCCGAACTACCGCCGGGGGCGAAGCGCGAGACGGGCACCGTGAAGTGGTTCGACCGCACCAAGGGATACGGATTCGTGATCCGCGAGAACGGCGACGAGATCTTCGTGCACCACCGTTCCATCCAACGACAGGGACGCGAACGACCCGGACTCGAGGACGGCCAGGCGGTTAGCTTCGTCGCCGTGGAACGGGACCGCGGCTGGCAGGCCGAGGACGTCGCGCCCGAGTGAACCTCAAAGCGCTTATCACCGACCGCCTCGAAGCGGGGCTCGCCCGTGCCGGTGTGCCCGATGCCGACGCCATCGTCGGTCCGGCGACGCGGCCTGAATTCGGGGACTACCAGGCGAACGGCGCCATGGCGGCCGCCAAGCGGGCGGGCGTCAAGCCGCGCGATTTGGCGGCGCGGATCATCGCGGACAGCGACCTCGCGGGCATCGCGTCGAGCTCGGAGGTCACCGGGCCGGGCTTCATCAGCCTGCGTCTGGACGACGATTTCCTTGCCGGGGCACTGGGCGAGACCATCGAACCCGTGGGTCGGGGGACGCGGGTGGTCATCGACTATTCCCATCCCAACCTCGCCAAGGAAATGCAGGTCCATCACCTGCGCAGCACCATCATCGGCGATGCCACGGCGCGGGTGCTGGAGGCCCTGGGCTACGACGTGGTCCGGCAGAACCACGTCGGCGACTGGGGCACCGGTTTCGGGCGCCTGGTGGCGCATCTCAACGACACGGGCGAGGACAGCGAGGCCCTCGGCGACCTCGAGAGGTTCTATACACAAGCGAGCGGGCGCTTCGAGACCGACCCGGCCTTTGCCGACCGTGCCCGGCAGGTGGTCGTCGACCTGCAGGGCGGTGATTCCGAGACGCTTGAGCGGTGGCGTCGCTACATCGACATCTCCATGTCCCATTGCCAGGCCGTGTACGACCGACTCGGCGTGAGCCTCCGGCCCGAACATGTGCGCGGCGAGAGCGCCTACAACGACGACCTCGACGACATCGTCGCCGACCTATCGGCGAAGGGTCTGCTCACCGAAGATGAGGGCGCGCTGTGTGCTTTCCTCGACGAGTTCAAGGGCAAGGACGGCAACGTCGTGCCGATCATCGTCAAGAAGTCCGACGGCGGCTACCTCTACCACTCGACAGACCTGGCCGCGGTTCGCTATCGCACCGGCACGCTCCGCGCCGAACGTCTGCTCTACATCGTCGACGCCCGCCAGAGCCTGCATTTCCGGCAGTTGTTCGCGCTCGCCCGGGAGGCGGGCTACGACCGGGGCGTATCCCTCGAACACCATGCGTTCGGCATGATGCTCGGTGCCGATGGACGTCCCTTCAAGACCCGGGAGGGTAGCGGCACGCGGCTGCTGGACTTTCTCGACGAGGCGACGGAGCGGGCACGCGAACTCGTGCAGGCGAAAAACCCTTCCCTCGGTGCCGCGGAGATGGACCGGGTGGCTCGCGCGGTCGGCATCGGCGCCGTCAAGTACGCCGATCTCTCCAAGAACCGCACTGGCGACTACGTCTTCGACTGGCACGCCATGATGTCCTTCGAAGGCAACACCGCGCCCTATCTTCAATACGCCTACGCGCGGATCAGAAGCCTCTTCGAACGCGGCGGTGTGGACGCTGGATCACTCAGCGGGACGCCGACGATCCGCGAGCCCGAGGAACACGCCCTGGCTCTGCAGCTAGCCCGCTTCCAGGAAACCCTGGAGCAGGTCGCCAGCACCGTCATGCCCCACCACCTGTGCACCTACCTCTACGACCTCGCGTCGGCGTTCATGCGTTTCTACGAGAACTGTCCCGTGCTCGACAGCGACGTCCGGGACGACCGACTGCTGCTCTGCCGACACACCGCCGAGACCCTGTCCCAGGGCCTCGATCTCCTGGGCATCGAAACCGTCGAACGGATGTAGCCGTAGGGGCGTGGCGCTACGGGGAACCGTCCAACTCCGCCCGTAACTTCCGGTATGCGGCCTCGTCGAGGCTGAAGCGCGAGAAGAGGATCGCGCCGATGGTGTAGCAGACCAGCGGGAGGATTCCGTAGAGGCCCACCATCCAGAGCTGAGTGGTCATGGTCTGTGGCTCGTTGGGTACGAAACCGGACAGTTCCAGCACGAACCCGGTGAGCAACAGCATCACGCCGAAGGCGCTCTTGTAGACGAAGTTCCACGCCGCGAAGTAGGAGCCTTCCTTGCGCTCGCCGGTCAAGTGTTCGTCGTAGTCGATGACGTCGCCCTGCACCGAGGGACTGATGGTGCCGCCGCAGCCGGCGGCGAGGCCCGCGAGCACCGCGAACGTGAACATCCACGGCAGCCGAAATTCCACCGGCATGAACGGCAGCAGGAACATCGCCCCGAAGCAGATGCCGGTGGCGAGCATCGACAGCAACCACAGCCGCACCTTGCCGAAGCGCCGCGACAACGGAATCCACAGCGGCACCGAGCCGGCCGACGGCACCATGTAGAAGAGGATGACCAGCGGCGCCATGAGCGGCGCTCCGACGACGTATTCCGCGACGTACAGGGTGAGCACGCCGATGGCGGCGGAGCCGAGGTTCTCGATCAGCGTGACGATGATCAAGAGCCTCGCGTGGTGGTTGCGCCACACGTCCCGGAACGCGTGAAACGGATTCTCGCTCACACGCCCCTGGAACTCCGGCCGTTCGCGCAGACGCCCGACGGCGACGACGATCATCAGCGCCATGAAAGCGCATGCGGGGAGGGACAGTTCCCACGCCCGTTGCCGGGCTTCGTCGTTGCCCACGTCTTCGGCGCTGATCAGAAGATGCATGGCGCCGATGCATAGGATCGAGCCGAAGGTCCAAAAGCCGTGACGGTAGCCGAACAACCGGCTGCGCTCGTGGTAGTTGGTCGACAGTTCGGCGCCGAGGGACAGGTGGGGGACGAAGAACGCGGTCATGACGGAGTAGAAGCCGATGATGGCCACTGCCATCCAGATGGCGAGCGCCGTGTCCGAGAGGCCTGTGGGCGGTGCGAAGATCATCACGAAGGTAGCCGAGACCGGCAGGATGCTGGCCGCCATCCAGGACCGCCGTCGCCCGAATCGCGAACGCGTGCGGTCGGAGAGATAGCCGACCAGCGGATCGGACACCGCGTCCCACGCTCTCGACGCGGCGAAGATGAGCCCCATGACGAACGGCGAGATCAGCAGCACGTCGGTGGAGAACTTCATGACGTACAGGCCGATCAGCAGGTACATGTAGCCGGCACCGACGGCCGGGACGCCGTAGGCGAAAACGGTGGGCCAGGAGACCCGGTCTGCGTCCACGGATGATGCCGCTGTCGAGGCGTCCGCCATACTCAGGGGTCTCGCCAAGCAACAGCCCACAAGCATAACCAAGGGCGAATGCGATAGATTGTGTCCCGTTTCCAGCGGAGGTGGAGCAGGGCGCAATCCCGTTCGATGGCAGGTCAGACTCAGATCGGTACGACGCCATGACCCGCCCGCAGCCACTGGCCGGCGTTCGCGTCCTCGACATCTCGGAGGGCATCGCGGCGCCTTTCTGCGCGAAGCTCCTAGGCGACCTCGGTGCCGACGTGGTGAAGGTCGAGCGCCCGGGGACCGGTGACGAGAGCCGTGCGGTCGGTCCCTTTCCCGCGTGGGCCGACAACGCTGAAGCGCGGCGCGAAACCAGCGCCGCGTTTTTCTACTTGAACACCAGCAAACGCAGCGTCGTGCTGGATATCGAGTCGGCGTACGGCGGCGAACAGCTAGGGACGCTGATTCAACGGTTCGACGTGGTCGTGGCCGGGGAGACCGCGGAGTCCCTGGATGCCAAGGGACTCGGCTACGAAGTTATGCGGAGTTGGAATCCGGCGGTGATTCTCACCACGGTCACTGGCTTCGGGTCGTTCGGCCCGCACTCCGCCTTCCAGTCGTCGCACTTGGTTTCCTGCGCGGTCGGTGGTTGGTGTCAGCTTTGCGGCCTGCCGGACGGCGAGCCGCTACAGGTCGGTGGCGCGCTCTCGGAGACCTTGGCCGGGGCGTTCGCGGCGGCCGCCACGCAGCTCGCCGTGCTCGGCCGGGCGCGCCACGGTGGCGGCGACCATGTCGACGTGAGCGTGCAGCAGGCGGTACTCGCCGGCGCTCAGATCCCGACCATGCTCTACGAGTACCGGGGAATCGTGCCGGAGCGCTACTCCAGCGTCGGTGCGGGTGCGGGCACCTGCTGCATGCTGCCGACCGCCGAGGGGATCATCGGCATCAACGCCCTGACGCGGGCGCAATGGCAGATGCTTTGCGAGTTCTTCGGCCGCAAGGACATCGCGGAGGATCAACGCTACAGGACGGTCTCCTGGGTGAACGCGGACGAGCGCATCGACGAGATCCGCGCCGCGTTCCGGGAAGCGCTGGGGGACCGGACCGCCGAAGAACTGTTTCACCAGGCGCAGGAGTGGCGTGTGCCGTTCGGCCTCGTGCCGGACATGGCCGAGCTGTTCGACCTGCCGCCGCATCGGCATCGTGGCTTCATCGTCCCGCTCAAGCATCCGCTTGCCGGCACGGTGGAGGTTCCGGGCGTTCCGTTTCACGCCACTGCCACCGAGACCAAACCGTTCCGACCGCCGCTCCTCGGCGAGCACACCGAGGCTGTGCTGACCGACCTTCCCAAGGGGACACCCACCAAGGGGACACCCACCCCGGCGACGGACGGCCCCGATGGCGTCAATCCGCCGCCCCTCGAAGGCGTACGTGTACTGGACCTGTCGATGTTCTTCGCCGGGCCCGTATGCGCCCAGATCGCCGCCGATGCCGGCGCGGAGGTCATCAAGGTCGAGTCGATCCAGCGCATCGACGGCTGGCGCGGCAGCGCATCGTCGCACGCCAACGCCGAACTTCCGGGGTGGGAGAGTTCGCCCTACTTCAACTGGGTCAACCGCAACAAGCGCGGCATCACCCTCAACCTGACCGACCCGCGCGGTGTCTCGATCCTGAAGACCCTGGTGAAGGACGCGGACGTCCTCATCGAAAACTACACCCCGCGGGTGATGGCCAAGTTCGGCCTCGACTACGAGACGCTCCGTGAGATCAATCCGCGCCTCGTCATGATCTCGCTCTCCGGCTTCGGTGCCGACAGTCCTTGGAGAGACTACGTCGCGTTCGGCATGTCCACCGAGCAGATGGCCGGCTTTACCCACTTGACCGGCTACCCGGGTGGCGAACCCCTGTTCACGGGCACCACGGGTGGCGACCTGTTCTCGGGAGTGATGGGCGCCAATGCGCTGTTCGCGGCGATCAACCACCGGAACCGCACCGGCGAAGGCCAGCACATCGACTTTGGCCAGGTGGAGGCGTGCAGCCTCTACATCGGTGACGCGATGACCGCCTGGTCCCTGGCCGGTGTCGATTCGGGCCGAATGGGCAACGGTCATCACCACTTCCCGCTGCAGGGTGTCTATCCCTGCCGCGGTGATCGATGGATCGCCATCACCTGCAAGACCGCCGCTCACTGTGCCCTGCTCGCCGACATCGTCGGCGACCAAGCGATCGCCGAGGTAGGCGCGGGGTGTCACGACGCCATCGCGGCATGGACGTCGGAGCGGGACCATCTGGCGTTGATGGCCGATCTGCAGGCCGCGGGCATTCCGGCGGGCGCCGTGATGAACGGGCCGGACCTGCTGGAGGATCCGCAGATCGCGGCCCGCGAAGGTCTGCGGGTCGCGGATCGTCCGGGCCTTGGTCCGAAGCACTACCCGGGCCAACCCTACCGGTTCCGCCGTGCGATGCCACCGCCCAACCAGCGCGCACCACTGCTCGGAGAGCACTCGAGCGAGATCCTGAAGGAACTCGCGGGCCTGTCCGACGACGACATAGCCGAACTCGTCATCGCCGATGTCGTAGGCACGGTGCCGATCGCGGCACGGTGACGTCGTCGCACGTCGGCGGCTGATTCCAACGAGACATTCTCGGCGTTGTGGCGCCGCCATGCGGGACACTCATGCGGGGTTACGTCTTTTTTCACAGCCGTTCGCGCCGGGTCGCCGCACGATACGCACTACGTTGACTTCCAGAGGCACCGATGGTTGGCGTGCCGCAGGCAGACGGTAGGCGAAGGGTGACCACGTCGGGCAGTACCGAGGCTTTGAAGCGGACACTTGTCGTGCTCGCCTTCGCCGCGGCGGTGTGGGTGGGACACCCGGCCCTGGCGCTCTTCGTCGGTGCGCTGGTGAGCGTGGCGTTGGCGCCCAATCTGCCGTCGATCGTCGACCGTGCCGGCAAGCTGTGCCTGAAGTCCGCGATCGTGATCCTCGGCTTCACCCTGAACGTCGAGGCGATCTGGCAGACCAGCCGCGACTACTCGGGACTGGTGGTGACCTTTGTCGCGTGCACGTTGTTCGCGGGGCTCGTCATCGGCCGGCTGGTGAAGGTGGACGAGGACCAGTCCCGCCTCTTGAGTACCGGCACTGCGATTTGCGGCGGCACCGCGATCGTCACGCTCGCGCCGGTCATCCGCGCGCGCCCGGAGTCGGTGGCGATCTGCATCGGCATCGTGTTCATCCTGAACGCCATCGCGATCCTCGTGTTGCCGTGGTTGGGCGGCTACCTGCGGATGACGCAGGATCAGTTCGGCGTCTGGGTGGCCTTGGCGATCCACGACACGAGCTCCGTCGTCGGCGCTGCCGCGATCTTCGGCGAACGCGCCCTGGAGGTGGCAACCACGGTCAAGCTGGTCAGAACCCTGCTGCTCGTGCCGATCGTGCTGCTGGCCGGAATCCTGCTACGTCAGAGCGAAGCGAAGCTGCGGATACCGGCGTTTCTCGTGCTCTTCGTGGCTGCGTCCTTCGCCGGCAGCTGGCTCGAGCCGGCGGTCGCCGTCGTCGACCAGGCGAAGGCGGCGAGTCACTTCCTGCTCATCGTCGCGCTGTTTCTCATCGGCATGGAGATCCGCCGCTCGACCCTGGCGTCACTCAACGCCCGGGCCGTTTGGCTGAGCGTCGTGCTGTGGTTGATGCTGGTGCCGGTCACACTTCTCGCGGCGATGTCGTGGTAGCGGAATATCGTTAGCGCAAAGGATTACTTCGCCGTCGCGCATGATTTCGATAGGGTGCGCGGATGGTCATTCGTTCCGTTCACTTGGACTGGCAAAGCGTCGCGAGCCTCGCGCTCGTGGCGGGCTTCTTCGTTCTCGCGCTGATTCTCTAGCGACGGCCGCAATCGGCCTGGTCTGGCCGTCCCGTAGGGCGACCCTTGTGGTCGCCCGTGCCGACCCCGGGGTCGGTCAGGCGGTAACGCGTCCCAGCGGCATCGTGTACGACTTCAGCTCGATGACGAAGTCGTGCAGTGCCTGGATGCCGGTGTTCTCGGCTTCCACGCACCAGTCCTTGAACGCCGTCAGAAGATCTTCCCGGCTGCCGCCGCGCTTCGCCCAGACGGCATTCAGCTCAAGCCGCTTCTCGTAGATCGTCTTAAGTATTGGGCTCGATTCGAGGATCGCCTTGATGTCCCGGCGGTCGCGTTCGCCGACCAGCATCTCTTCCCGGCACAGGACGCTCTTCGCGCGGCGCAGGAGGCGCTTGGTGGGGGCGTCCGCGCCGCGGACTTCGAGGCGCGCCAAGGGTCCGACGACGTTCTCCGCGTATCGCGACATCACCCGGAAGCGATCGTTCAATGCGCCCCACACGGTGTCCATGTCGATCTGCGCCTTGCCCCGTTCACGCGCGACCACGGGGCCCGTGGACCGGGCCTTGGCGAGGCCGAAGATGGAGAACAGCCGGATCCAGAACCAGCCCATGTCGAACTCCCACGGCTTGACCGAGAACTTCGCGGAGTTCGGATAGGTGTGATGGTTGTTGTGCAGTTCCTCGCCGCCGATGAGGATGCCCCAGGGGACGAAGTTGGTCGCGGCATCCGGGGTCTCGAAGTTGCGGTAGCCGATGGCGTGGCAGACGCCGTTGATGACCCCGGCGGCGAGAAACGGAATCCACAGCATCTGCACGGCCCAGATCACGATACCCACGCTGCCGAAGAGGAGGAGGTCGACCGTCAGCATGGAGCCGATGCCCCAGTACGAGTGGGTTGTGAAGACATGGCGTTCCCACCAGTCGTCGGGGGTTCCCTTGCCGTACTTGTCCAGCGTCTCGGGCGTGCAACCGGCACGGTAGTACTCGGTGCCTTTCCAGAGGATCTCCTTCAGGCCGTGGATCTGCGGGCTGTGGGGATCGTCCTCGGTCTCGGTCGTGGCGTGATGCTTGCGGTGGATGGCGGTCCACTGCTTGGTGCTCATGCCGGTGGTGAGCCACAGCCAGGTGCGGAAGAAGAGACTCAGGCCCGGGCTCAGGTCGAGGGCACGGTGCGCCATGTGCCGGTGAAGATAGAGCGTTACCGAGACGATTGTTACGTGGGTGACGATGAGCGTGTAGATCACCGCCGTGGGAATCGACAGGCCGAGCAGGCCGTACCACCAGTCAACTAGGTCCACCCGCGTCCTCCGCCTCTTGAGGGGGTTCTTGAGCGACGGATTCTGACAACTCCAACCTGCAAAAGCTACCGCCTTCTACGCGCCTTGACGACGTGCTGCTACCTACACGGCCGATTACAACGCGAACGTCCGAGGCTAGCGCGACGGCTGGCCACAGGCGACCGTGCTACCTTTCGAACGTGAACGCCCCGCCCGACAACGCGCCCTCCGGGATTGCGCTACTCGCGATCGACGTCGACGGAACTCTGGTCACGGAAGCCAACGAAGTTCGGCCGGACACCCGCGAAGCCGTTTGCCGCGCCCAGGCCGGCGGTCTGGAGGTCGTGCTCGCCACGGGGCGCCGCTACCGCACGACGCAGGGGGTCATGGAGCAACTGGGTCTTCCCCTGCCTGCGGTCTGCCTCGGCGGTGCGTTGACCAAGTCGGCGGCCGGCGAGACGCTGCACAGTGAGCCGTTCGCGGCCAAGCAGGTGGACGCCCTGTTGCGGCATGCGCGCAGGCGTGGACTACCGCTCATCCTGCAGCGCGACTCGGACGGACGTGGCGGTCCGGACTTCGTGGTCGATGCCGGCGTGCCCTGGAACGAGGAGACGGAATACTACGTCTGTGTCGGCGGCGAGTCGGGCTCGACGGATCGCGCGCCGGAACGGACCGGCTACGACGACATCCTGGTGGTGGGCGCGTTCGGGAGCCAGGAGGAACTGGCCGGATTGGAGCGCGATTTCGTCGGTGACGGCGCGTTCGCCACCGTTCTCGTGCCGTCCAAGCGTACCCCCGGCTGGTATCTCGAGACGATTCTCGGCCACGTCAGCAAGTGGACGGGACTTCAACGGCTTGCTGCGCATTTGGGCGTATCGGAGTCTGCGGTCTGCGCGGTCGGCGACGCGGCGAACGACCTGCCGATGATCCGCGGAGCCGGCTTCGGGGTCGCCATGGGGAATGCATCGCCGGAGGTCAAGGAAGCTGCCGACTGGGTCACCGGGAGCAACGACGAGGGCGGCCTCGTACCGTTGATCGAGCTGCTCGTGAACGCCGCGTCGTCACGTTGACATCGTTTCCCTGCCAGCATCAAATGTCGGTATGCAGGGAGTGGAGGGATCCTGCTGATGCATCTTCGAATCCTATTGTTGGCGTCCGCGCTGATCGCCTTCGCCGTGTCCGTCGAGGCGAGTCCGCAGAAGCAATTCAACGCCGCCTACCGGGCCTACAACGCCGCCATCGAACAGGCGCAGTACGACGAAGCCGTGCGTCACGCCCGCGCAGCCTTGCGATTCGCACGCCGGGTGTTGGACGGGAAGAGCCAGGAAGTGGCGATCCTGAACTTCAACCACGGTTATGCCCTTGCCAGGGCGGGTCGTAAGCGGGACGCCTACCGAGCGCTGATCGACGCCCAGGTCTTGGCAACCAAGGCGTTTGGTGCCGACGCCGAGGAGCTTATCCAGGTGGAGATCGAATTGGCCTACACTGGCCTTCCTCAGCTGGCGATCAACCATCTCAAGCGCGCCCTGGAGTTGGCCGAGAAGCACCACGGAGAGGACAGCGAATTCGTCGCCGACATCAAGGTCGAAGGCGGCACGCGCATCTGGAAGGATGGTGCGGTGGAGCTTCTCGCCCAGGCCGCGGAGGCCTATCAGCGTCTCGGCAACAGCGACAAGTACGTGCTGGCACAGTACTGGCTTGGCAAGCGCCACCTCGACGATGGCCGTCAGGCCGACGCGATCGCGCCCATGACCGAGGTGGTCAACGCCCAGCCCGGCGACGGGAAACTGGCGCTGATGGCGCGGCGGATTCTGGTCGAGGCCCTGGAACATGCGGGCCAGCGCGACCGGGCAACGGAACACTGTCTCGCCATCGGTTCGGCAACGGCCTGGACGGGTGTCGAGGGCTACGAGCCGCTCTACAAACGGACTCCCGCGTATCCCGAGGACAAGCGAGCGCGGCAGATCGAGGGTTCGGTGTTGATCGAGTTCACCGTCGACGTCGAGGGCTACGTTAAGGACCCGTTCGTCATCTCGTCGGGGGGCGGGCTCGAGTTCGAGGCTCCAGCCTTGGCCGCGATCGCCGGATTTCGATATGCGCCGAGGTTCGTGGACGGCTCCCCGGTACCCGTGGAAGGCGTGCGCTACCGCGTCGTGTTCGCCCTGCGCGATTGACCCCGACGAGTCGGTCGTCCATACAGGACGCAAGAAGCGATGAATACTCGGAAACTCACCGGTGCCCTTGCCGTACTGTTGTTCGTGTCGACAGCCGACGCGATCATGCGCGGGGGGATCTGCGGGATCGTGGCGGACAACGCCTACCTGCCGACGTTCATGGCGGACTTCGACCGGAGCGTCGCGGTGGAGCCCCGCGACTCCCTGGGACGCGCGCTGGCCGATGCTCCACCAAGCGGGAGCTGATCTCATCCTGTGCGAGCAGCACGTCGGCAAGATTACGTTGAAACCTGTCGATCAGCTTCGATGGGACACCTACCAGACAACGGGGCTCGGTCGGGGCTACCGGCTACGTGGTGGGCGGTGACCGTGTGCCGGGGCGCGAGGTCACGGTGCTGCGTGACGCGAACTCGCAGTCAGGCGGCTCGGCGAGGCGAGGTGCCGTTGCGGGTGGAGCATAGCAAGAAGCGTGCGTCTACGGGTGGACCGCGCCAAGGAGCAGCATTTTTTCTGGAGCAGATGGACGAGCTGGTTCCCTGGGCGGCTCTCGAAGCCGTGATCGAGCCGTTCGTGGGGCTGCGGCTGTCGGCACCCGGTACCGCTTGTTCAGAGCTTCCCGGGACGATTGTCGAATTCGAAGCGCGAGTGACCTGGGCAGGTTGGGATGCGCTCCCTAGGGCCGGTGCGAGGCGATGGCCGCCTAGTCGGGTGGCGTTGCCGATGACGAGATGCACGCTGGTCGACTCGCGAGTGTGCCTGGTGGCGGACAGATCCAGGGTGGTGAGACCATCGGATCGGAGAGCACTGCCTTTCGGGGCTAACGTCGCGTTCGAAATGGTCACATGGCAAAAACCTGCAATCGGCTCAAAAAACTACCTGCAGCTCTTCGCCAGCTTCCTTATGTCTCGGCGGGCGGTGAACCAGTCTCCCCATTGCTCGTGACCGTAGTCGCCAGACACATGGTGCGCGATCTCGTGCGTCAGGGTGTTCCAGAGATTCGTGGTGGACGCCCCGCGCGGGGTGAGTTGGGTGACATAGCCGGTGTAGGTAACCCCGTCAACAGTAGCGCTCAGCAATAAAGCGCACCCCTCTGCTCTTGTGCGAGCGTCTTCGTTACACCTAGGGTCGAGAGTGTCTGCGATATGGATGACATGTTGACCGTCGCCGGACAAGCCGATCCGTCGCAGGGGAGGGGTGATATCGTAATCCTCGATGACGTCCCCGACCTTCGCCATAATGCAGTCGGCCATGCGTTCGACCGCGTACTCTTCTTCTGTCAGGGTGCGCGTGTACTGGTAGCCGGTCTTGGTGTCGTGGAACACTAACCGAATCTCCTGCGTTCCCGTCCATCCAGAATACCAGGAGCAATCAGTCCATGAGGTCTTGACATCTCCGTTTGGGCAAGTGACGGTCCAATCCTGCCAGATATTCTTGATTCGCCGACCCGTGACGATAACCTCCTCGACCCGCCGCGGGCAGCCCTCGTTGTCGGCCGGACCCCACTCATTCGGGCACCTGTCCATCGGCACCGGCCCGTCGGGCACGGTGTCGCCGTCGCGGTCGGATGTGGGTGTGGATTCGCCATTCCCCGGCGGACCGTATGCTTGGGCGCAGATGCCGACGCACAATAGAACGGCGACGCACGCCACAGTCAATGTCTTCATTGTTCTCCCCCGAAGACGGCCTCGCCCCGTTGGACGTTTGCCGATGGGGCGGGGAATCCGGCGTTTCGTTCATGGATTTAGCATCGGCAGGGTCAAGCGTAGCAGTGAATCGGCACCTGAAGCTAGCGTGTTGTACTGGCTCAGTACATATGGCACTGGAGGGATCAAGCGGCCTCCAGGGAGACAAGGTACTCGTTGGGGGTTTGGTATGCGAGCGAGGCGTGCGGTCGCTCGAAGTTGAAGAAGAACTCGTACCTGGCGAGATCGCGGGCGACGTCCGCGACCGTCAGTGGACCGTTGTAGAGGCTCCAGAACTCGGTTCTGGCGGAGCGGTTGGTGCGCTCGACGACGCCGTTCCACTGGGGCCGGCGGGGCGGCAGGACGTGCAGGGGGACGCCGAGGTGCTCGCAGGCGCTCTCGAACTCGGCCATGAACTCGCTGCCGCCGTCGACCTGGACGTCGGCTTGCCGCACTCGCGGCGCGTTTCTACCAGCGAGCCGGCACGGAAGTCGCCGACCGCCGCGAGTTCGCCGATCAGGGGCGTCGCGTCGTCGGCGGAGTTGCTCGATGCTATCGGTGCTGGGCATGTCGGACCTCCCTGTCCGGGAACCTGCAAAAAGCATGACGACTTACAGACTTCCGCTCGACACCCTCATGTTCCCACAGATCCAAAAATCTGACGTGCGCCCCTCGGGCACTGGTCGGGCACTTGCCCATTTGTAGCCTGGGTGTAACATCTAAATCGTCGTGCCAAAGAGATGTTGGCCGCAAGGATACGATCAATGCGCACGGGGTTGTACACGTTGGCGCTGGCGTTTGCGATCGTCGGCCTCATCTGGCTGATGTCCCGGGATGCCGCACCCACATCGGTCACCCACGAGCGAGAAGCGGCTCCGCTCGATCGAACGCCAACCAACTCCGTAGTGGCAGGGCTTCCAAACCCGAGCCAAGAGCATCCCACCGGTTTGGAACATCTTTCGAACGAACTGACGCCGGCTGACGTGATGGGCAACCCCGACTGCCTCATGAAGCCGGGCGCAATGCATGCTCGTGACCTTGCGGTCGTCGTTGTTCCTGGCCAGGACGGATCGCGCTTCGCCGTGGTCGACCGTTCAGGAGTCGTCTTCGGTGACTCGCTCCCGTTCCCCACGACGGTCGAGCAGTCTTTCGCGCGGCGGGAGGATGGTTCGGTGCTTGCCGGTTTCGGTGGTCTGGACGTCTCGCGGACGACGAGTCGTGGCCCTGCGACGCAGGGCGTCGTCGTCTACCAGGACGGCCAGATCATCTTTGAGAATCCCGAGGCGACAGGGTTCGGTGTTGCCCACGACGGGTCGTCTTTCTTTGTATTGGAGCCAATTCCGGGGCCGGGGAGTGCGACTCGACTGGTCATACGAAATCTCGATCTTGGTGTGGAAGTCCACCACGACTTGGGCACGTTGCAGCCTGATCCCGATACCAACGTCTATCCAGTCTGGTACTCGCTCGACCGGTCGGAGGTGATCGTCGGAATCCTGGACACGGCGTCCTCGCCGGAGAGAACGCACTTCGCGGACGCAACGTTCATTACCTCTCACACGCACCTTCAGTTCAGCTTCTTCCCCGCCGACGGCGGCGAAACGCGCAAGCTGGCAGACTATCGCGGCTTCCCTAGATTCGTCTCGTCGAACGAGGTGTATTTCGCATTACCGCGCGGTGACGGCTATGCCACTGTCAAGCGCGAATACGCCTACGAGGGTGGCGAGGTGTCGGTGGAAGAACAATGGTCTCGCGACTTACATCCGGGACCGGTCGCTGATGACGGTGCCTGGCTGGTTGCAGTCAACAACTCTGATGACTGGCTGTGGGGAGGAGGGACAACGGAGGCCCACATCCTCGACGCGTCCACGGGTGACTCGCGGTTCGTACACCGCTGGTCTACGCCCGTGAACCACAGTTCACGTATCCACGACGGAAGACTCGCGCTGGGCCACCGCGTCGTCGAGCGTGGCTCGTACCGCACAGTCTACGATGTGTACGATATTCGAGCGCTTGTCGATGGCGACCCACCGAACCACTACCAAGTGGTTTCCGGCGAGAATCCCCACTGCGGCAGTGGCGAGGATCCCTTCGGCAAACTGGACGTACGGGATGACCAATTGATCTACGTCCCGCGGAGGTAGCGCAGCCGCTCATCTTCGAGATGGCGGGCCCCCGCCGCGTTCCCCTTGATTGGCGTAGGCCATTGCCGCTGGTAAGGTGCGCGTCCTTTTCTTGAGGATCGCCACCGCCCATGACCGACTACAAGGTTGCAGACCTCGAACTCGCCGACTTCGGGCGGCGGGAGATCGCGCTTGCCGAAGCCGAGATGCCGGCCCTCATGGCATTGCGTCGGCGGTATGCGGCCGACAAGCCGCTGGCGGGTGCGAGGATCATCGGCTGCATTCACATGACCGTGCAGACGGCGGTGCTGATCCGGACCCTGGTCGAACTCGGTGCCGAGGTCCGCTGGTCGTCGTGCAACATCTTCTCGACCCAGGACCATGCCGCCGCCGCGATGGCCGCCGACGGCATCGCCGTGTACGCGTGGAAGGGCGAGACGGAGGAGGAGTACGACTGGTGCATCGAGCAGACGATCCTGAAAGACGGCAGGCCCTGGGAAGCCAACCTGCTGCTTGACGACGGCGGCGATCTGACGCAGATGGTCCACGACAAGTATCCGGCCATGCTGGAGCGCATACACGGCATCAGCGAGGAAACGACCACCGGGGTCCACCGGCTCTACGAGATGCTTGCCGACGGCGAACTTAAGGTGCCCGTGGTCAACGTCAACGACTCCGTGACCAAGTCCAAGAACGACAATCGCTACGGTTGCCGGCACAGCCTCAACGACGCCATCAAGCGCGGCACCGACATGCTGATGGCGGGCAAGCGGGCGATGGTGATCGGCTACGGCGATGTCGGCAAGGGATCGTCCGCGAGCCTGCGCCAGGAAGGCATGATCGTGCGGATCGTCGAGGTGGATCCCATCTGCGCCATGCAGGCCTGCATGGACGGCTACGAGGTGGTCTCGCCCTACGTCGGCGGCAACAACACGGGCCGGATCGAGCACATCGACGCGCGGCTCATGGCCGAGACCGATCTTCTCGTCACCTGCACCGGCAACAGCAACGTCTGCGACTCGGCGATGCTGCGTTCCATCAAGCGCGGCGCCATCGTCTGCAACATCGGCCACTTCGACAACGAGATCGACACCGCCTACATGCGCGAGAACTGGCGCTGGGAGGTGGTCAAGGACCAGGTGCACCAGGTGTTTCGGAGCGACGATCCGGCCGACTACCTGATCCTGCTTTCCGAAGGGCGGCTGGTGAATCTAGGCAACGCGATGGGCCACCCGTCCCGGGTGATGGACGGCTCGTTCGCGAACCAGGTGCTCGCCCAGATGCACCTCTACGAGCAGGGCTGGGCCGACCAGGATCCCGATCAGCGCGCGCCTGTTGGCGTCGAAGTGCTGCCCAAGAAACTCGACGAGGAGGTGGCCGCGCTCATGGTCGAGGGATTCGGCGGCGTGGTGACGAGGCTTACGCCCGCCCAGGCGGACTACATCAACGTCGCCGCCGAGGGACCGTTCAAGCCGGAGACGTACAAGTACTGATTGCGACTCAACCGCGCCCGGTGGCGGTCGGTCGACGTCAACCGCCTGTCGGCTCGGGCTTGAGCCGCACGATTCGACCACCAGTTTGGTGCTCGAGCAAGAGATAGATCCAACCGCGCTCGTCGACGTCGATGTCGCGAATCCGCGCGAGATTCTCCAGCAGAAGCTCCTCCCGGGCGATGCGACCGTTCTCGACCTCGACGCGAATGAGATCGGACGCCTTTAGCGATCCAATCAGTAAATCCCCTTGCCACGCCGGGAAGGCCGCACCTTCGTAAACGACAAGGTTCGACACGGCAATCGACGGCGCCCATGCTTTTGCCGGGCGCTCCGTGTCCTCGAGTTCGATCTCACTCTCGGCACGTCCCCAGGCAACCTCGGTACCGTCATAGTTCAGCCCGGCCGAGAATAGTGGCCACCCGTAATTCCGGCCCGGCAGCAATCGATTGAGCTCGTCACCGCCGCGCGGTCCATGCTCGGTGTTCCATGCATTGCCGGTCTCGGGATCGTATGCGAGACCTTGCGGGGCCCGGTGACCGTAGGTCCAGATCGTGCTCAACGCACCGGGCACGCCAACGAACGGGTTGTCGGCTGGGATCCGCCCGTCGTCGTGCAAGCGATGCGTCTTGCCGTATGCGGTGCCAAGATCCTGAATGCCGTCCATGCTGCGCATGCCGGCGGTGATGAACACATAGCCGTTGTCATCGAATGCGATCCGGCCACCCGTGACGGCATCGCCCCAGGTGCTGGCATCGTAAGTTGGTGCCTGCCAGATCTTTTCCTCGTCGACCCAGTGGCCATCGCGGATACGCCCGCGCACGAGTACGTTGCGAGAGGTGAGAGGATTCTGTTCGCTTGCATCCACGCTTCCACATGCACTACAGCGTTCCGTGTAGTGAAGATAGAGCCACCGGTTCTCGGCGAATTCCGGATGCAGCGCCACATCCAGAATCCAACCGGCACCGCGTTTGGCATCACCCGCTTCAATGAGGTCGGGGACATCCAGATCGGTACGCGGTGTGCCTGTCACGTAGTCCGAGATCCGGCCCGCAGGCGACACGATCCGCATGCCAGGCGTAGTCTCCGTCACGAGGATCGATCCGTCCGGTCGCACGGCAATCGAGTAGGGTTTCGGGTACGCAGCCCCCTGCCCGCCCAGGCCTTCCGCGACAAGCTCAATTGTCACAGTATGCGATTGCGTAGCCACAGGCCCCGACGGGAGCGTCCACTCGCGGCCGTCCGAGATGTACTGTGCCATGAGGTGGTCGACCGAAAGGGCCGTGCGATGTTCGGCGATCAATAGTGCCAACGCCTTGATTGCCTGGTCGTCAAGCGCGTCCGCCCAGGCCGGCATTCCCTTCGCCGGATTGCCATTGGCGATACTGGCGCCAATCGCATCGATCGAATCGCCGCCGACAAGCTCGCGGCCGACGAGTGCAACCCCTTGCGCCGCACCCTCAAACCCGTCGCCGTGGCACACTGCGCAGTGCTCGGTATAGAGGGAGCGACTGGGCTCAGCCGCGTGAGCGGGCGCGATGATTAGCAGAAGCACCGGCAAGGCGCCAAGTGTGGTTACAGTCTCGATGCCGCCGTTTCTCAACCCAGACTGAATGCCGGACGCCGTTCGTTCAGCACACTATACATCCAGCAAGTTGGCGATAGGTTGACCGGATTTGTTCCATGGCAGACCGAGCCTCGCGGGCATCGTTTTCGGTCCTCGAAGAGGTCGTGTCTGGCATCTTGATTGCGACCGCTCGATGGCTACACTCGGCGGTGCCAAGTAGTAACACCTAGGAGCTGCCGTGAAGCATCGAATCATCTTCTGTGTCGTGTTTGGACTTGGGACGCCGAGCCTGTCTGCAGCGGAGTCGGACGACACGATCGAAACGGTCATCGTGACCGCGACCAAGCGTGAGGAGTCGATCCAGGACGTGCCTATCGCCGTTTCGGCCATCTCGGGCGAAGACCTGGCGGCGCGGGGAGTCCAGGACATCTACGGACTCATGGAGGTGGTGCCGTCCGTCGTCGTCTACAACTCGAACAGCACGTCAAACGGAGGCACACTGCGCATCCGCGGAGTGGGCACCACCGGCAACAATCCCGGGCTCGAAGCTGCCGTGGGGACCTTCATCGACGGCATCTACCGGTCGCGTGCAGGTCTTGCCTTCAATGACCTGACCGACCTTGACCGGGTCGAGATCCTACGGGGTCCCCAGGGCACCCTGTTCGGCAAGAACACGGTCGCGGGCGCGGTCAACATCATCACCCGAAAGCCGGAGTTCGAGAATACTTTCTCGGTCAGTGCCGGATTGGGCAACCTCGAGTCGAGGGAACTCGGTTTGATCGCCAACGCGGTGCTCTCAGACAATGTCCTAGCCGGGCGGGTGAGCATCGCCCACCGTCAGCGCGACGGCTACTACGAGGACGTGGATACCGACGCCGCCTACGACAACCGCGACCGCCGATCGATCCGTGCACAGCTGCTGTGGACCCCGACAGCGGACGTGGATGTGCGCGTCATCGTGGACGACACGGACAAGGAAGAGACCTGCTGCCCGGCGGCGTTCTGGATCAACGGTCCGACGAGTCCCGTCGTCGCGCTGCTCGGTGGCGACATTGCGCCGTTCGAGGTCGACGGCCCGCAGAACGTGGGGCTCAACTCCGAGCCGTACGAACGGGTCGGTGACTCCGGCCAATCGGTCGACGTGACTTGGCGGACGACCGGGGGTTCGACGTTCAGATCGATCACAGCATGGCGTGACTTCGACGTGGCGCGGGACCAGGACGTCGACTTCACCAGCGCCGAGATCGCCGCGCCGACCGACACCGACGAGTCGTTCCGCAATTTCTCGCAGGAATTCCAACTCTACGGCGAGAACGACAGTCTCGCCTGGCTTGTCGGCGCCTACTTCTACACGGAGGAGCTCGAGTCGGATGAGATCATCGGCTTCGCCGAAGACGGAGCCACCTACCTCGCGACCATTATCGGCGCCCCGCAGGTCGCGCCGCTCCTGGACGGCGACCCGGCTGGCCGGGGCATCCCGGGGCAGGGCTACGACGCGGTGTTCTTTTCCGACACCGAGGGCTGGTCGATGTTCTCGCACAATGCGTGGAAGGCGAGCAACGACATGGAGGTCGTCCTCGGCCTGCGCTATTCCACCGAGGAGAAGGACGCCGGCGCGATCATCAACGGCGCCCCGTTCGGCGAGGTTGTCAGCGACCCGTTCTGCGCTTTCGTGCCCGTCGATTCGTTGTGCGACAACGCGAGCTACAACAACGTCGCTGACGAGTCGAAGGTGACGGGTACGGTCAAGGCGGCTTGGTCGCCCGACGAGGATTTGCGCCTCTATGCCAGCTACAGCCGCGGCTACAAGGCGGGTGGCTTCAACTTGGACCAGGAGGCGGTTGGCAACCGCGACGCGAACGGCAACCTGGTGGACCAGAGCCATTTCGGCCCCGAGACCTCCGAGTCGTTGGAGCTGGGCTTCAAGGGGCAGTTCCTGGATCGGCAGTTGACGGTGAACGGTGCCTTGTTCCACACCACGTTCAACGACTTCCAGCTGAACACCTTCACGGGCCTCGGTTTCACCGTGGGCAACGTCAAGGAAGCGGTGGCCCGGGGCGTGGAGATCGAGTCGAGTTTCGCGCCGACTGGCGATCTGTACCTAACCGCCGGCGTCACCTACGCGGACACCCGCTATGGCGACGATCTGGCCGCCGCCAACGAGCACCTCGCCGGCAAGCGCCTGACCCAGTCGCCGTTGTGGCAGAGCAGCGTGTCAGGCTTCTACCAGCGCGACCTGCCGGGCACCAACCTGCGCCTCCTGGCGAACGCGAACTGGTTCTTCGTCGGCGAGGTGAACACCGGCTCTGACCTCCATCCCGTGAAGTTCCGGGAGGGATTCGGCCTTTTCAACGCACAGTTCGGGGTGCAGACGCAGGACGGTCGCTACGAGGCCATTGTCTGGGGCCGCAACCTTACGGATCGGCGAATGAACATTCTCGTGTTCGACTCGGTGTTCCAGTCGGGGAGCTACCACACCTTCCTGAATCCGCCCCGCACCTTCGGATTGAAGGTGGGCGCGAACTGGTGACGCGGACCAGAAAACCGTAGGACGGGCTTGTCCCGACCCGGTTCGACCACAACGCGCCCGTAAAGGGCGCGCGGTCGGCCGCTACAGGGCTTGGATCACCTCGACGAGGGCGTCCTCGTCGGGGAATTCCCCGGTTTCGTGCTTCGAGTAGACGAGCTTGCCGTCGACGTTGACGTCGAAGATGCCGCCCGCGCCTTCGATGATGAAGGCCTCTTCGCCGAAAGCGTCCTTGATCTTGGCAGCCAGACTGACCGCTTTGGGCTTGTAGCCTCAGGACGTGCAGTAGGTGATGGAGATGTCCATTGCGTGTCTCCGGATTGGGTTCGGTTAGTAGCGTCCGCCGAGTTTGGCGTGGTCCCAGGTGACGTAACGCTCGGGAGTGAATTTCAGCACGACGCGCTTGGCGGCCGTGCCTGAGACGGCCTCGCGGAGCTTGGCTCGCGCGTCGTCGTCGAGATCCCGGCCACGGGAATTGATCGCCACAAGGGTGTCCTTGACCGCGTCAAGTTCGTCGATGATCTCACAATTGGCGTAGATCACCACACTCTTCAGCTCGGCGTACTCGACGCCACTCTCGACGAGCAGGGTCGCCTTGGGATCCCGCCGCCAGTTCAGCACCTTCTGACTCTTGCCGAACGTCGTGCAGCGGATCGTCCCGTCGTCGTCCCGGGCAAACCACATGGGCATCGGGTGGGGATAGCCGTTGTGTCCGTTGCTGACGATGATGAGCGTCTTCTGGGAATCCAGGTAGTCGCCGATTTCGTTGTCGGTGAGTTCGATCAGCTTTCGGCGCGATGGCATTGGGACTCCTCTATTCGCTGAACTCTTGTCGAATCCGCTCGTTGTGCTCGCCGATGCGCGGCAGTCGCGGCGTTCTCGGTTGTTGTGCGGCGGCGTTGGGGTGGGCGGGAACTTCGACGTCGCCGGTCTCGGACTCGACGGTCAGCCGGCGCAGGTGGGGATGCACCGACAGGCCAGTCACGTCGTTCACGGCACCGTAGGCGATACGCGCGCGACGGAGCTTGTCTTCCATCTCTGAGCGCGTGTGACGCGAGAAGAACTCCTGGACCATGCCGTCCACCACCTCTCGTCGCTTCAGGCGCGCGGGATTGGTGGCGTAGTGCGGATCGTCCACCAGTTCGGGCCGCTCCATCACCTCGGTCGCGAGCGAGGCCCACTCGCGGTCGTTCTGCACCGAGATCACCAGGGTCACGCCGTCGCCGGTCACGAACCCGCCGTAGGGTGTGATGGAAGGATGTGCCAGCCCGATGCGTTCCGGGCCCGCTCCCAGGTAGTCGTGATGCAGCAACGGCACGGCCATGAGATCGGCCATCACATCGAACAGCGACAGCTTGATCGCCGAGCCGACGCCCGTTCGCTGACGCTTGACCAGCGCCTCGTTGATGCCGAGTGCGGCGGACAACCCCGTCGACGTGTCGCAGACCGAAATGCCGACGCGTCCGTAGGGTCCCGGTGTGCCGTTGACGGACACCAGACCCGCTTCAGCCTGTACCAGCAGGTCGTAGGCTTTCATGTCTGCGTACGGACCGGTCTCGCCGTAGCCCGAGATGTCGCAGGTAATGAGATGGGGAAACCGGGCGCGCAGTTCGTCGGATCCCAGGCCGGAACGTGCGGCTGCGCCGACGGCCAGGTTCTGAATGAACACGTCGGCCTTGGCCAGGATGCGCAAGACCAGTTCGCGGTCGGCTTCGTCCTTGATGTCGACGGTGAGTGACTCCTTACCCCGGTTGAGCCAGGCGAAATAGGCGGACTGGCCGTTGGCGGCGGTGTCGTAGGCGCGGGCGAAGTCGCCGTTGGCGCGTTCGAGCTTGATGACCCGGGCGCCGGCGTCGGCGAGACGGCAGGTCGCAAGCGGCGCGGCGACGGCCTGCTCCAGGCTCACCACCAACACGCCGTCGAGGGGTCGCGCATCCGTAGGGTTCATCCGGAACATTGTCGCCGTAGTCGCGGCCACTCGGCAAACGCGACTGCCGCGAAGCGCGAGAGGGACATCCACCCTACGGCGGAAAGGGGACATCCACCCTACGGCGGAAAGGGGAC
>VXPO01000116.1 GCA_009839505.1 Gammaproteobacteria bacterium | reverse complement strand
AAGCGAAGGCGCGTCGTCCCGACGCGGCCGGGGACGGCTTTGGGGCGCTACGGGGACCGGCGCGCGCTCACGTGGGCATCGCCTTCTCCAGGTCGAGGCCGGTCTCCGACGCGTATTCCACGGCGTCCTTCACCGTACCCCTGTTCGCCTGTGCGAGGGTCGACAGCGCCGCGAACACGATCCACTCGCCGGACACCTCGAAGTGGCCGCGGAGCGCCTCCCTGGACTCCGACAGTCCGTAGCCGTCGGTGCCGAGCACGGTATACGGTCCCGGGAACCAGCGCGCGATCAACAGCGGCAGGGATTTCATGTAGTCCGAGGCGGCCACGAAGACGCCGTTCTCGTCCGCCAGCAGCGCCTCCACGTAGGGGCGTTCGTCCGCGCCCCCGGCGGCGAGCATCTGCGCCCGTTCGGCGGCGGTGCCCTGGCGCGCGAGTTCGGTGTAGCTGGTCACGCTCCAGACGTTCACCCGCTTGCCCATCGCCCGGAGCGTCTCGGCCGCTTCGAGGACTTCGGTCATGATCGCACCGCTGCCGAGCAGGTTGACCGAAGCCCGCGCGGATCGCTCCAGGGGGTACATGCCGCGGACGATGCCCTCGGGCGCATCCTCCGGCATCGGCGGCATGACGTAGTTCTGGTTGGTCAGGGTCAGGTAGTAGAAGACGTCCTCCCGCTCTTGGTACATCCGGCGGATGCCGTCGCGGACAATCACCGCGAGTTCGAACGCGAACGCCGGGTCGTAGCTGACGAGATTCGGCACCGTGGAGGCGATCAGGTGGGAGTGGCCGTCCTGGTGCTGCACGCCCTCGCCGTTGAGCGTTGTGCGGCCCGACGTGCCGCCGAGCAGGAAGCCCTTGCACATCATGTCGCCGCACGACCAGACCATGTCGCCGACCCGCTGGAAGCCGAACATCGAATAGAAGATGTAGAACGGCACCATGGGCAGGCCGTAGTTGGCGTAGGCGGTACCCGCCGCCAGGAACGAAGCCATGGCACCGGTCTCGCAGATGCCTTCCTGGAGGATCTGGCCGTCCTCCGCCTCCCGGTACGGCGCGATAGAGCCGGCGTCCACCGGCTTGTAGTGCTGGCCGGCCGGCGAATAGATGCCCGCCTGGGGGAACAGGCCGTCCATGCCGAAGGTGCGCGCCTCGTCCGGCACGATAGGCACGATGTAGCGCCCCAGACTCTTCTCCCGCAGGAGCTTCTGCAGCATGCGCACCATGGCCATGGTGGTCGACACGGCTCGGCCGCGGGATCCATCGAGCATGTCCTGGAAGAACGCCAGCGGCGGCGGTTCCAGCGTCGGGCAGTTCACGGTTCGCTTCGGCAAAGGGCCACCTAAGGCTTGCCGACGCGCCTTGAGGTAGCGCACCTCGTCGCTGTCGTCCGCCGGGCGGTAAAAGTCGGCCCGCTCGATCTGCTCCCGCGACAGGGGAATTCGCAACCGCTCTGCCAGCGCCGACCGTTCCGATGGATTCAACTGCTTCTTCTGGTGGACCGTGTTGCGACCTTCGACATCGGGGCCGAGGCCGTAGCCTTTCACCGTCTTCAACAGCAGGACGCAGGGCTTGCCGGTGACTTCCTCGGCCTCCTTGAAGGCCGCGTAGATCTTCTTGTGATCGTGGCCGCCGCGCTTGATCGAGCGGATCTCCTCGTCGGTGAGCGCGCTCATCAGGTCCTTCAGCGGCTGGTTGTTCTCGACCCAGTGCTCGCGCACCACGTCGCCCGGGGAGACCGTGTACATCTGGTAGTCGCCGTCCACGGCCTGCTCCATCCGCGCCTGCAGGATGCCTTCCACGTCGCGCTGCAGCAGGACGTCCCAGCCGCTGCCCCAGATGACCTTGATGACGTGCCAGTCCGCGCCCCGAAAGGCTCTCTCCAGCTCCTGGATGATCTTGCCGTTGCCGCGCACGGGGCCGTCGAGACGCTGCAGGTTGCAGTTCACCGCCAGGACAATGTTGTCGAGTTGCTCCCGTGCGGCGATGGCGATGGTGCCGAGCACCTCCGGTTCGTCGGACTCGCCGTCGCCGATGAACGCCCAGATCTTGCCGCCGTTCTTAGGCTTCAGACCCCGGTGCTCGAGGTACTTGGCGAACCGGGCCTGGTAGATGGCGCTGGGCGTCGACAGCCCCATGCTGGCGCACGGCATCTGCCAGAACTCCGGCAGCCGCCGCGGGTGGGGATAGGACGGCAGCCCGCCGCCGTCGCCCAGTTCGCGCCGGAAGTTCTTGAGCTGCGTCTCGGTTATGCGTCCTTCCAGGAACGAACGGGCGTAGATCCCCGGCGCGGTATGCGCCTGAAAGTGCACCTGGTCGCCGCCGTACGACTCGTCGGCGGAGCGAAAGACATGGTTGAGACCCACCTCCATCATCGTGGATGCCGACAGGTAGGTGGCGATGTGCCCGCCCACACCGGAACCGCTGTCGTAGGCCTGCAGGACCATGGCGGCGGCATTCCACCGCAGGATGTCCTCGATGCGGCTCTCGAGTTCGATGTCGCCAGGATACGGCGGCTGATCGGCGAGTCCGATGGTGTTCTTGTAGGGGGTGTTGAGCGCCGCGTCGGTGAGCACGACGCCCTTCTGCGAGAGTTCGTGCTGCAAGCGCGCCAGCAGCGCCTTGGCGTCGTCGCCGCCACGCTCGTGGAGGATGCCGGCCAGGGCCTCGATCCACTCCTGCTGTTCGAGTTCCCAGTCGGCGGAGGATTCCATCAACTGCGGTTGGGCCACGCACCACCTCCACTCGTCGGGGTCTTTGAGAATACCGACAATGGCGGCGAGGTTGTATCGCCCGGGGTGCGAAGGATGGCGCTACGGGAGAGGCCGGGTAGTCAGTCTCCGTCCACGGAATCGACGCCAAAGGAGACATCCTGGGCCAGCGGCAGCGAATCCGAGTAGTTGATGGTCGCGGTCAGCCGTCGCATGTAGCCCTTCCAGGCGTCGGAACCCGACTCCCGGCCGCCGCCCGTGTCCTTCTCGCCGCCGAACGCCCCGCCGATCTCGGCACCGCTCGGTCCCGTGTTGACGTTGGCTATGCCGCAGTCACTGCCCGTGTGGGACAGGAATCGCTCCGACTCGCGGATGTCGTTGGTGAAGATGCTGGAAGACAGCCCCTGCGGCACGTCGTTTTGAAGCTCGATGGCGTCTCCGAGATCGCCATAGCCCGTGACGTACAGCAACGGCGCGAACAGCTCGTTCTGCAGGCCGTCGTGGTCGGCGTCCACGCGTACCACGGCGGGCCGCACATAGTACGTCCCATCTCCGCCGGCGCCTCCCATGCGCCCACCGCCCTCGACGTGGTAGCCGAGGGAACTCAGTTCGGATACGGCCGTTTGCAGCGCCTCGTACGCACGTCCATCGATCATCGGACCCATGTGCATGCGTTCGTCGAACGGATTGCCAACGCGGATCTGGTCGTACGTCTCGACGATTCGATCCATCAGGGTTTCGATGATCGACTCGTGGGCTATCACCCGCCGCAGCGACGTGCAGCGTTGCCCGGCCGTGCCCACGGCCGCGAAGACCACCGCTTCCGCGGCGATCGCGAGGTTGGCCGACGGCGTCACGATCATGGCGTTGTTGCCGCCCAACTCGAGGATGCAGCGCCCGAAACGCCGGGCCACGATGGGCGCGACCTCCCGCCCCATCGCCGTACTTCCCGTGGCGCTGACGACAGCCACGCCAGGATCCTCGGCCAGTCTTCGCCCTGCTTGGGCACCGCCGATGAACAACTGGTGAAGATCCTCGGGCACATCGGCGTGCGATGCAAAAATCTTCCGCAGCAGCGCATCGCAGGCGATTGCGGTCAATGGCGTCTTCTCGGACGGCTTCCAGATCACGGCGTTTCCGCACACGAGCGCAATCGTCAGGTTCCACGACCACACCGCCACCGGAAAGTTGAACGCGCTTATCACCCCGACAACGCCCATCGGATGCCAGTACTCCACCAGCTTGTGGCCGCGGCGTTCCGAGCCCATGGTGCGGCCGTAGAGCTGCCTGGAGAGGCCGACGGCGAAATCGCAGATGTCGATCATCTCCTGCACTTCGCCGAGCGCCTCGGAGTAGATCTTCCCGGACTCCATCGTCACCAGGGCCGCGAGCGCCGACTTGTGGGCGCGCAGCGAGTCGCCGAATGCGCGGACGACTTCTCCCCGGCGCGGTGCCGGAACGTCGCGCCACTCCTTGAACGCACGCCGGGACCGTTCGATCACGTCGCCCAGTTCGTCAGCGCCGGCCAATCCCAGCGCCGCCGTCTGCTGTCCGTCCACCGGGGAGTAGACCCGATGCTCACCCGAGGCGAGCGAGGCGAGCGGGATGTCGAGCGCCCGAAAGATCTCCTCGGCACGCTGCCGCGAGCCCATGTCGGGGTCTTGGTAGGAGAGATTGTCGGACAGTTCACTCATCTCGCCACCGTTGTCGATTGTCCAGCGGATCCACAGTCGCGTGCGAAGACTCGGCCAAAGCGATTGGCGAGGAAGTCGGCCAGCGGAATCTCCTCCTGGCGAACCAGGCCGGGCTCGCGGATGCAACCGTCGGCCAATAGATCCAAAATTGCGCAGGCGCTCGACGCGGTACAGAGTTGAATCGCCGTGTATTCGCGCCCCGCAAACGTCCGCCCGTAGATCCGGTTGGTGTAGGTGACCTGCTCCAATCGACCATTCCGCGTACCGGATACTTCGACGAAGATGATCACCACGTCCTGGCTCGTCACCGGCAGCGAACTCGCGAAGATGTCGAGTAGCAATTCGCGACGTTTCGAAAGGCCGAGATCGCGCAATAGCGCGCGCATGATCGCGGCGTGGCCGGGATAGCGAATGGACTGGTAGCTCAGGTTGTGGACCTTGCCGTTCCAGGTGCAAGCCAGGCTGCCGAGGCCCCCCGAGGTGTTGAAGGACTCGTACTGAACGCCGTCGATGAACAGCAGCTCGAGTTGCTCCAAGGGAGGGACCTGCATGCATTGGCCGTCGAGGATGACGGTGCACGGATTGCAGTACTCGTTGACGACTCCTTCTGGACTCCAGGTGAGGTTGTAGGAGAGCGCGTTGCATGGATACCTCGGCAATGCGCCAACTTTGAGCTTGACCGTATCCAGGCCGTCGAACTGGTGAGCGATGTCGGCCGCCAGTATCGAGACGATGCCGGGGGCCAGGCCACATTGAGGAATGAAGGTCGTCTTGGAGTTCAGAGCGAGCGTCCCGACCGCGCACGTGCTGGCGACATCCTCGGTGAGATCGATGTAGTGGGCACGCCCGTCGGCGGCCGCACGGGCGATGGATTCGGTCAGGTAGAAGGGTGCCGAATTGACGACGATGTCATGTTGCTCGACAGCATCCTGGAGGGTGTCCGTATCCGCGACATCCAGCTGCGACTTCGACAATCTCGGGTGCTCCTGGACACTGTCGAGCTGCCTCTCGTCCGAGTCGAACAGCGTGACATCGTAGTCACCGGACTCGACCAACAACGCGGCGATCAGGTCCCCGATCCGTCCCGCGCCTACTACGGCGACCCTGTTCATGACTCACCAACCGCACCGGGAGCGTCATGTTCACGCTAGGGGAGTCCCCTGTCGAAATCAACGCTGAAATACGTCATATCGATTGATTTCTTCGTGGAAATACAGTCATTATTCGTCATAATGGATAGTCTAGATAAGCGTCTCATCGCCCTGCTGCGCGAGGACTCCCGCACCCCGACATCGGAAATCTCCCGGCGGCTCGGGGTCTCCCGTTCCACCGCACAATCGCGAATAGACCGGCTGATCCGGCGTGGGCTGATCGAGCGGTTCACGGTGGAACTTGGCACGGAGTACGAGTCTCGCCTGGTCAAGGCGCATGTACTGATCAAGGTGGACCAGGCGCATACGCGAATCGCCCACGAGGGCCTTCGTGGAATCTCGCAGGTCATCGCGGTCTACGCGATCAGCGGCGAATACGACATGATCGCCGTGGTTGCGGCGGAGTCCACCGTCGAGCTGAACCGCCTGTTGGACAACGTCGCTTCGCTGGAAGGCATCACGCGCACGAATTCATCGGTAGTTCTGGAGACGATCCTAAACCGCTGACGCGCGCCCTAAGGGCTGGTTCTACGACGAACTTCGGTGCCTGCGACCGACGGGCATCATGTCGGCGCGTTGAGGTTGTATGCTTCAACGCTCCATCGTCCGTGCCACCACGGCGATGTCCATACTCGACCAGCGGAACCAAGGGGCGAAACCATGCGGCGAATGATCCTTGTCCTGACGGCCATCGGAGTGCTCGGCGGCTGCGACCGCGACAGCGGCTCCGAACAGGGCGCCGCCCAGATGACGGTCGACGAAGCCGCGGCCCGCGCCCAAGACATCCGCGACGCCACGGCCACGGTGGCCGGGGAGCGCATAGGCGCCGCGAATGAAGAACCCGGCAATTGGCTCGCCCATGGCCGCACCTACGACGAGCAGCGCCACAGCCCGCTGGCGGACATCGACGACGCCAACGTCGCCGAGCTTGGCCTCGCCTGGTACTGGGATACGGGGGACACCCGGGGACTGGAAGCCACGCCAATCGTTGTCGACGGCGTCCTGTTCACCACGGGCACATGGAGCCGCGTCTACGCCAACGACGGCCGCACGGGCGAGCTGATCTGGAAGTACGATCCCCAGGTGCCCAGGGAGTGGGGCAAGTACGCCTGCTGCGACGTGGTCAACCGCGGGGTGGCGGTGTGGAAGGGCAAGGTCTTCGTCGGCACCCTGGACGGCAGGCTCGTCGCCCTGGACGCCGGTACCGGCGAGGTCGTCTGGGAAACCCTCACCATCGACCGAGAACGGCCCTACACGATCACCGGTGCACCGCGCGTCGTCAACGACCTCGTCGTCATCGGCAACGGCGGCGGCGAATACGGCGTGCGTGGCTACGTCACCGCCTACGACAGCGAGACGGGCGATGAGCGCTGGCGGTTCTGGACGGTGCCGGGCGACCCGTCGAAGCCATTCGAGAACCCCGCGATGGAACTGGCCGCGAAGACCTGGAGCGGCGGCAACTGGTGGGAGGTCGGCGGCGGCGGCACGGCGTGGGACTCCATGGCCTTCGATCCCGAACTCAACCTGCTCTACGTCGGCGTCGGCAACGGCACACCGTGGAACCGCGACATCCGCAGCCCCGGGGGCGGCGACAACCTGTTCCTCGCCTCCATCGTCGCTCTGAACGCGGACACCGGCACGCTGGTCTGGCACTACCAGACGACCCCCGGCGAGACCTGGGACTACACCGCCACGCAGCACATGATCCTCGCCGACATCGAGATCGACGGCACCCTGCGCAAGGTCATCATGCAGGCGCCGAAGAACGGCTTCTTCTACGTCCTGGACCGTACCGACGGCCGGTTCATCTCCGCCGAACCCTACGTGCCCGTGAACTGGGCCACGCACATCGACTACGACACCGGTCGCCCCGTGGAGATTCCCGAAGCCCGCCACCCGAACGACACGGCACTGGTCTTTCCATCCGCCCATGGCGGACACAACTGGCATCCCATGGCCTACAACCCGGCCACCGGCTACGTCTACATCCCGGCCATCGAGATGGCCTTCCCCTACGCGCGCAAGCAGGACTTCGAGTACCTGCCCGGAGCGTTCAACTCGGGTATCGACCTGACGCCCCTGCTGCCGCCGAAGACGGTTGAGGAACGCGCCGCGATGTTCGCCTCCATGAAGGGCCACCTCGCCGCCTGGGACCCCGTTGAGCAGAAGGAAGCGTGGCGCGTTCAGCATCCCGGCACATGGAACGGCGGAATACTCACGACCGCCGGAAACCTCGTCTTCCAAGGC
>VXPO01000007.1 GCA_009839505.1 Gammaproteobacteria bacterium | reverse complement strand
CCTGCCGCGCCCGCCGGGCAACCCCTGGGTAATCGCCGGCGCGAAGCCGGACGTGCCACTACCACACATCAACTACTACTGGTACCGGGTACGAAAGCGCGCCGGGCTTGAGGATGTCCGGCTGCACGACCTGCGACACTCCTTCGCCTCCCGGGCGCTGGCGCTCGGCGAGCCGCTGCCGATGATCGCCAAGCTGCTGGGCCACACCAAGATCCAGACCACCGCGCGCTACGCGCATCTGGCGCGCGACTCGGTCAGGGAATCGGCCGACCGGATCGCCGCCAGCATCGCTGCCGACATCCTGCCGCCCGAAATGCCGGAGCCAAGGCGGCAATGAGGCGGCACTCCGGCGGTACGCGGATCCGCACGGGGCCAGCAGACTTTCGTACCCGGCTCGAGTAAGGCGGTTGAGGCTCGCCCGTGTCGACCGGCCTGACGTCAGTCGGGGGTGCCCGTCGTGTCCGGCGGTCGAGCTTCGTCAGCCAGGGCGGTGACACACTCGGCCAGCGTCAGCGTGCGGGACGTGACACCTGACTCCTGCCCGACGCCTCGCAGACTGCTGCCTCTGCACATGGGAGGGCGGTGCGGAATTTGCGGGCACCTACGGCCCGGTCCCATCGCTCATCGACGACAGCATCAATGACGATCTGGCCGCTGCCGGGTAGCGGAACGCGAAACCGTACCGATTGCAGCCACTGTTACCGGACTGTCCGAAGATCAAGAAAGCCGGTCGATGACAGTATCGGAATGTTCTGGAACAGAGACATTTCGAGATCGTTCCCCTTCTCCGGTTGCAAGCACTTCGGCGACATCGTCGACGCTGCCGACCAGACATCGACCGAGGTCGGCGGTGGGAGTTCGATATCGAACCGGTGGGTCGGGGGGCGGGATCATGTGTCGCAGACCCTCCCGCAAGGCGTCGTTCACGACCGTCTTGAAGCTGCCGCCCTGGGTGTGCCGTACTCGCTGGAGTAGGGCAGCCACATCCGGGTCCAACGTTAGGGTCGTCCTCATGCACCGAAGCACAGATAGATTGATGCATTGAGATCAGCGGATCCTGATGCTGCCAAATTGCCCTCCATGGAGGTTGCTTGGTGCCGGTAGCGTGACGCTCCGGTGCGCTCAGCAATCGGACTTCCCCATGGGAGGGCGCGGCTGTGTCCGCAGGGCCGGCAGCAACACGATCGCAGGAATATTCCACGGGCCGAGCCGCCGCCCACCTGACGCCGGCAATCGCATGAGGTCGGTCTTCCTGCGCGTCAATACGACAGTGAAATGCCGTCAATATGGTGAAGTGGTAAGTTGGTGACATCATGCGTGGGACCCGGGACACCGAAAACCATGTGGACTTCACGGTATGCTTGGCCTGACTATCAGTCTGACTGACCGCACCCTCCGTGCGCTGAAAGAGGCAGCGGCACGGAGGAACCGCTCCATGGGTTCGATCATCGAGGAGAGCTTGGAGCGAAGCGGTATCCAACCCTACGATGCCGCTGAGTACATCGTCGCCATGGCGCGTGCGAAGTCGCGATTGAGAGCCGCCGACGGCATGGCGTTGGCGGTCGAACAGACAAGGCGATTTCGAGGCGGGGATTAGTCCGAATGAGCACCGTGGATCACGCCTTCGGGGTGGAGAAATCGGGCGATGCTCTCGCCAGTGTGCGTTGTCGACACGAACATCGTTGTCTCCGGCTTGATCGGCGGGGACAGGGATAGCCCGCCAGCCGGAATCTTGAATGCCATGCTCAACGGCAACCTGCTGTACCTGATGTCGAGCGATCTCCTTGACGTATATTCCTCAGTGCTGCGCCGCCCCGCACTTGTACGAGTTCACCGATGCACAGACGATGACATAGATCGGGTACTTGCATGCTTGGTTGCCAATTCCATGTGGCGCGAGCCCACCGTCGATGGCGACGCTCCCGATTCTGGCGACAATCACTTGTGGGCGTTGCTCGCAACCTTTGCGCAGGCGCTGCTGGTCATCAGCGACGGACCGCTTCTCGACAACCCTCCGAGTAACGCCTCGGTCATGTCCCCGCCCGAGACTTCGCCGATATGACTTCTCCAGCGCGAGAGGAGTGACGCGGCGGCGGCACAAGTGAGCCTCTCTCTCCAGCCTCGCCTCGCCGTCACTGGCTTCGCCGGCTGAATGAGAGTTGCACGCGGTATCGGGAACACCGGCCCACACGATCAGTTCACCGGCCTGTCCGTCCCGCCCACCGTGTCCGGCGATTGAGCTTCGGCAGCCGGGGCGGAGACACACTCGTCCAGCGCCAGCACCGGCTGAGCCGAGTCGCCGAGCCGCCGGACTGTAATCTGTCGGCCTTCGGCTTCGCTGGTGCTCGTGGCATAACTCGCGCAGGCTTGGATCAACCAACTCAGTTCGCCAAATGAGGACCGAGCCAATCACACCCCTTGGCTGGTTTTGCGTCTTGGCCAAAATCATGCCGCGATCAGTGGCGGAACGGTCGCCGGCGAAACATCCGCGATTTCCTGGCAAATTGACGGCGAAACTGTGGCTGCATCAATTTCCGGGGCATGGGCGCCGGCACTCCACTCGAACCTGCGGCACGCGACGGGTTGGCACGCAGGACGCCGCGCCGTGCCCTCGCGACAGCCAAACACCGGGTGAGGCAGGTGACGTGATGACGAAGCCAAGAGAACTGAAGGAGCGTCTCATGGACGACCCTAAGTTTCGGGAGGAATGCACGCGGGTCGATGACGAGTACGCGCCGGTCGAGGTGCTCGTCAGCGCCTGGGCGGCGGCAAAGCTCGCGCAGGCGGAAGATGTTCGGCGGCTTGGCACCCAGCAGTCGGCAATTGCGCGGTTGGAGGACGGCCGCGCGGTTGCCGTGATGCACGACCGCGCTCGGGGCGCCGATCCGCACCGATCCGTCGCCGCGCAGGCCGATCAGCGTCACGGGCGTGTCGCAGGCGATCAAGGCGACCACGGCCGACTCCGCATCGTCCCGCGGCGGCTCGCGCCGGCGGCGGCGTGCAAAGCGATTACGACCGAGCGTTTTCCGGAATGCGCAGCGCCCGTCTCCGCCGCGCCGCCAGCTGCCAATCCACCTCGTCGCCTTCGACCATCGCCACGGTGGGTCCCGCGATCGTCTCGACCCCGAACCGTTCCCGGTCGTTTGCCGTCAGCGCGTCCGCTGCCGGCGCCGAGCACACCGCCTCGGGATGGGCGACCAGCGCTGCCACATGCGCAGGGCTGAGACGCCCGGCGGCAGCGTGCAATATCATCTCCAGCTCGTGCCGTGCGCGCACGCAGGCCGGCGATCTCAGACAGGATTAAAGGTCCTTGGGCGATTGTCGGGGCGGCACCTGCGGCGCTGACGCCGAGTCCTCCGTTCACTCACCTCAACGGCGGATCCATTCAGCGGGGGCACGCCAGGAGCGCCCGTCCGGCGGACGACGGCCAATCACAGATACCATGGCACTGGCAAGGCCCCTCGTTGTTCAGTCCGCACCAGCGGCCGGGCCCGCCGGCAGTTGGCTCCAGAAGGGTGTTGCGTCGCATGTTCGAGACAACTCGTTGGATCGGCTTCGCTGCCACTGCCGTGCTGATCGGCGGTTGCCAAGCCCGATCCGGGGATGGGCGTGGCCGCAACAGTTGCCCCCGGAACCCAACGCACGCTCACCGGAACGATCATGGCGCCCGAAGGCCGCGGACCGTTCCCTGCAGCGGTGCTGTTGCATGGGTGCGATAGCTTGGGCCCGATCGTGCGACGGTCGCTCAGAGACCATGCCCGGCATCTCGTACAGGCCTGCTTTGTGACCCTGATCTTCGACAGCCCGGCACCTGAACGCTTTCGCATTCATGGGAGTACCGGGCAAGATGCGGTTGCCGCTTCGCATCGTCGGACGCACGACGCCGGCGATGCGCTGCGGTTTCTCAGGTCGCAGCCCAATGTCGACTGCCAGCACAATTTCCTGATGGAAGAGTGTTGTGAGGCTTTGTGACGGGCGCTCGTGTCCCTGATCGCCGCCGGATAGCGGTGGATCACCAAGGCGCCGGGAGGTCGGTATTGGCCGGTCTTGGCGAAGGTCAACCGCCGGAAGGCGTCGCGACGACCGACGCGGTTCGCTTCGACGTCCGGCATGATCGGGGTTATCCAGCGTCAGACCCCGGGCAGCTTCTCACCAATGGTGTTCTGCTGCGCGCCCTGTGTTGGGGCGGGACTGCTGTGCCCATGCGCGCGGATGGTGCTCGGCGCACAATCCTCTTCTGTAGCCATAGTTCCGCATCCTCACCCTCGCTTGTCCAGCCATGTCCCGGTTGCCCCACACCGGTTTCGGAACGTGCTGCTGTGTAACCCGTACAGAACACCAGATCGATGAGCGGACCAAACCGCCGACGTGTCGACGCTTGCGCAAGCTCTGTCGTTCCTGACAAGTTCCGGCTCCGATCACACGAGTAAGGGGTTTGAACACTGCATCTTGCGTTGAGATCCTGCGAGGACAGCGATCGACCGTCTAGAAATCCATTTGCAATCCGCCCTGTCTATTTGGATAATCTATAAGACGAATGCAGACAAGCTATGAGTGAGGTTGATGATGCCGACTCGGATACTGCACCTTCGCCTCGTCCCGCGCGAAACCATCTTCTTGTTCCGCCCCCGGTCGGCAGCGGCCGGAATGCTCTTGCTGGCATTTGGATCCGTTTCTGCCCACGCAGCTGAACCCCCGTCGTCGCTGCTGGACCGGGGCATGGACATGTTCGGGGTGGGAACCTGCTTCGGTACCGTCGGAAACGCGCCCACTGGGTTCACCAGGGCCGCCGACTGCGCGGTCGGTCAGGTGTTTTCGGCGCTGTCAGACGTCGCACTCGGGATGGTCGAAGAGTATGGGAAGGCCCGATTCGGAGAGCATTTCCAAATCGATCGGCGGCTCGGGTTGGTCGCCTCCACCGGGGCGCTGAGCGCCGAACTAGACATCGTTGTGCCGCTGGCCGCGTTCTCCTCATCCGCCGAGGATGCGACGGTTCGATCGTTCTTCGTCCAAAACGGGGTCACCAGGTGGCGGGACGCACACGGGCATCAACGCAATGACCTGCGCCTCGGCGTGGTGCATCGCCATAGGCTCAGTGAACAGGCCGATGCGGGAATCCTCGGTGCGACGATGTTCATGCAGGAGAACATGGAGTTCGGGCACCAGCGGGTCGTGACGGGCTTCGAGTACATTGATCGACGGGGGCGAGGTGCGATCTTCCACTACCAGCCGGTGACGAACTGGCGTCCCGGGCGCCTCGGGTACGAGGAGCGCGCGATCGCGGGCTGGGAGTTCAGCTACGGTACCGAGTTGACGGGCACCCTGGGCCTTGACGCGGCGGCGGGTCGCTGGGAGGCCAGGGATGGCTCGGGCGCGTGGACAAACCGCGGGCGCCTCGGCGTCAGCTGGCGACCGCATCGCTGGTTCGAGTTCCGGGGAGACTGGGATGAAATCGGCACCGCGGAGGCCTTCCAGGCGGCCCGCGTCGCGGTCACGATACCGCTGGGCGGCGGCAGCTGGCCGGTCTGGAGAGGCCTTGGCCGCGACGATCCTGCCCCGCCGGGACCCGGTCAGGGCGTGCTTTGGGCTGCGGCCGGCACGCTCGGCACGATCGACGTGATCGAGCAGGCGGTGCCTTCATCCGATGGCTCGATCCCGGATCAAGATCCCGCTTCGGAAACTACCGTGCAAACCAGGGCAGTGGTCTACCGACCCCCCGCAAACGCCGAGTGACGAGCATGAGACACACACTGACTCTCGCGTTGACGGGCACACTCCTTCTCTTGCTCTCGGGCTGTAGCGGAAGCGGGGGCATTTTTGGTCCACTGGGCAGTTTTGGAACGATGATCGCCAGCCTGGAGCCAAATTGTAGCGGCGTGATCGTCGGCATCGCATGGGACGCCTCAAGTCCGGAAGAGGCAGATTCCGGCGCATTGACTGCCTGCAGGAACAATGGCGGGACCCGATGTTCGGCCAGCGAAGTGTTGCAGTTCGGCACCGGCTATGCGGGTGACGATACCTGCGCCGCGGTCGCGTACGGCACTGGCCGTGGTGCCTGTCGGATCAGAGGAGGACAGGGGCCCACGGAATCGGCGGCCGAAGCGGAGGCACTGCAGGACTGTCGGGTTGGCGGTTTCAGTTGCGGGATCGTCGACAGTCCCGGGGGGCCGCGGGCTTCGCAGTGCTCCCGGTGAGGGCCGGGGTTGCGGCGGCCCTGCCTTGGTCAAGGGGCTGAGGGCGCGGGTGGCCTGAACGCATCTCGATAGGGATTCGGGGCGCAGGACGTTCCCCAGCGGGTGATCGGATGGGCGGCCAATCCCGCCAGTGATCGCCCGCGCGCATGATTGACGCTCGGCGCTCGTCGAATCGCGAGCCTTCCCCGCAGCTGAAATTGGTCGTTCCGTACCTGATCAATGCCAAACAATAGGGAGAGCCTCGCGCCCCGGTGTCGTCGTCAACTGTCCGACAACGTACGGCAGCGACGTCGGTTTTCCCCTCTGCTGGCGGTAAGTACCGACGGTGGTAGATTTGACGAGGCGGGTTCCCCGCAAGGTGCGCATCGGGGCGCGAACACCACTTCGAGAGAACCCCCATGCCGAGCCGTTCGGGCGGGCGCGAAGGCAGGTTGCTGCCGGTCGGGGGGATGGCGGGGTGCGGCGGCATGCCCTCGTCCGCGCGATTCGAGAATCGTGGGGATGGCAAGGGTGTCGCGATGCCGTCGCTTCGACCGGAGGGCCGCTACGCCCGAATCATCCGGACAACGGGTTTCCACGCACAGCGCACAGCGGTTACTTCCATGTATCGCTGCTGGCACGGCCTGGGCGAAACGGGCATGGAACCGCCACGCACCTCAAGTATTTCCGACCGCCTTCCACGGAGCAGTACGCATCGCCGGCGTCAAATGGTGATCCCTTGTTTCTGCGTAGTATTGGGATGGCTCCGGCATCCCGGGTACCGGCAGTCGGAACATGGGTCCCGCCGCCTTGGTGGGACGCTGGAGGCCGAGGACGGGTTCCCGGCCCACGTGTCTGCGGCACAGGGTCTCCTGAGGGTCAGTCGGTCTTGCCTGTCGTGTTCGGCGGTTGAGCTTCGGCTGCCCAGGGCGGAGACACACTCGTCCAGCGCCAGCACCGGCAGCGCCGAGCCGCCGGACCACCACCTGTCGGCCATCGGCTTCGCGGCGACCGACCACGAGCAGCACCGGTACCTGGGCGTGCGAGTGCCCCCGGACCTTGTAGCCGATCTTCTCGTTCCTGAGGTCGAGTTCCGCGCGGAGACCAGCCGCCTGAAGCGCGGCGTGCACTACCTGAGCGTAACCGTCGACGCCGTTGGTGATCGTGGCGGCCACGACTTGGCGGGGCGCCGGCCACACGACGGCGAAGTATTGGCCGTATGGTGTGATGGTGATGTAGTGATGTGATGCTGTGGTGCAGCAAGACTTGAGACACTGACGACCACCCGGAGTTCGCGGTATGCCCCGCCTGACGATCAGCCTGACCGATCGAACCCACCGTGCGCTGAAGGAGGCGGCAGCACGAAGGAACTGCTCAATGGGTTCGATCATCGAGGAGAGCTTGGAACTAAGGGGCATTCAACCCTACGAGGCTGCCGATGAGATCGTCGCCGCAGCGCGTGCGAAGTCGCGATTGAGTGCCGACGAGGCGATGGCCTTGGCCGTCGAGGAGACGAGGCGGTTTCGAGAGGGGGATTAACACGAGCCAGCACCGCGGGTCTTGGACTCAGGGTAAAGAAAGCAGACGATGCTCCCGCCGGTCTGCATTGTCGACACGAACATCGCTGTCTCCGGCCTGATCGGCGCGGATCGGCGTAGTCCTCCGGCCCGAATCCTGAAC
>VXPO01000131.1 GCA_009839505.1 Gammaproteobacteria bacterium | reverse complement strand
CCCTTGCATGGAACAAACGCGACCGGGAGCGTAAGCGACCGGGCGCGGTTGGTCCATGCAAGGTCGGCGTGGCTGGGCCGGAGGCGAACCCCAGGGCACAGCGAAGCGAAGCCCCGGGGACGGCTTTGGGGCGCTACGGGCTTCGCCGATACGCCGCGGCCTGGATCGCGTAAAGCTCAGCATAATGGCCGCCGCCGGCCATCAGATCCTCGTGGCTGCCGATCTCCACTACGCGTGCGCCGTCCATGACGACGATGAGATCGGCCATGCGCACCGTGCTGAACCGATGGGAGACGAACAGCGTGATGCGCCCACGGGACGTACCGCCGTCCTTGGCCGCATTGGCGAAGCGCTCGAACAAAGCGTGCTCGGTCTCCGCGTCCAGCGCCGCCGTTGGTTCGTCCAGCACCAGTAGCAACGGCTCGTCGCGCATGAACCCGCGAGCGAGTGAGAGCTTCTGCCATTGGCCGAAACTCACCTCGACACCGTTCGGCCAGGTCGGCCCGAGTTGGGTATCGAGACCGTCCGTCAGCGTAGCCACCACATCTTCGGCACCGGCACGGCCAATCGCCGTCTCGACCGCAGTGCGCTCGTCTGCACGCGCGACGTCGCCGAGCCCCACCGTCCGCTGGGCGGGGAATTCGAAACGGAAGAAGTCCTGGAACGCGCCCGCGAGACGCTCCCGCCAGCGGGGCGCCGGCATGCGTGCCAGTTCCGCGCCGTCGACGAGGATCCGTCCGGCCACGGGCTCGTACATCTTGGCCAGGAGTTTCACGAGCGTGGTCTTGCCGGCGCCGTTTTCGCCAACCAGCGCCACCACGGTACCGGCCGGCAGGTCCAGGTCGACGTTCTTCAACACGAGCTTGTCCGTGCCTGGATACGCGAAGGAGACGTTCTTCAGCGAGATTCCTTCGCTGATCCCCTCGGGAACTCGGAGATCCGCCACCTGCGCCTTGGCCGCCGCGTAGTCCTCCAGCCATGCCAGCCGTTTCGAACCATCCATCCAGATGCCCCGCAGGAAACCGATCTCGCCCACCGTTGCACTGATGTACGCCGACAACCGAGATCCCGCCGCTAGTACGAGAAGCACTTCCCCGGGCGAGGCATCGACGACGGTCGAGACGAAGATCACCGCGCCCACGTAGCCAACACCGAACACGGCCCAACCCGCGGTGTGCCAAGCGGCGCTGCCCCAACGCGCCTTCGCGACACCACCGTACCAACGTTCCCAGGCCGCGCGCCGGTCGCCAACGAGCCGTTCGCCGATTCCCGCGACGCGGACCTCCTTGCCCGGCGGCGCTGTGGTGGCGGTGTCGAACAGGTGCTTCGCGAGGCGCTGTGCCTGCGCGCCTGCCTCTTCGGCAGCCCGTTCCACCGCCGGTCGCCACGACGAAGTGGCAACCGTGGGCGCGGCGAACAATACCAAGGCGGCCAGCGCGGGATGGATCGACACCAACAGGACGATGGTCACCGCGAGGCGAAGGATCCAGCCGCAAGTGGTGAACATCGACAGATACATGTGATCGAGCACGAACACCTGGTCGCGCAGAATCGCCAGCCGATCCAGGTAGTCGGGTCGTTCGTGGTGTTCCACCGTCACCACGCTCGCCTGGAGTTCGGCCACATGCGACTCCAGCGCAATGGTTACCCGGTCGCGGAAACGGCGCTGGGTGCGGTCGCTGACGACCCGCAACACCCAGGTCAGCGTCGCGGATACGGCAAGCCCCGCCGCGGCGACGACGACCAGGGTCGGCACGCCGCCGAGCAGTCCGTCGGCGAGAAACTTCAGCCACAGTGCCATCAAGGCGTCGGGCAAGGCCGCCAGCAGGGACAGCACGAAGGCGATGACCAGAAGGGCGGGCTCCGCGGCGAAACCGCGTTTGACCGCCCGCCACATGGACGGCAAGGCAGCGGGCATGGCGTCGAGATCGCGACCGCTCGCAGGCGTATCTTGCGGGCTAGTCGAGGACATCGAGCCCCTCCTCGTCCGCGGTCTCCCCGTGTTCGAAACGCTGCGCCTGCAGATCGAACATCGTCTGGTAGCGACCACCTAGAGCCATGAGTTCGTCGTGGGTGCCGAGTTCGACGACCCGGCCCTGTTCGAGCACACAGATGCGGTCGGCGTGCCGGACCGTGGAAAACCGGTGCGAGATGAGGATCGTGGTGGCGTTGCTGGTCGCCTCCAGGATGCGGTCGAAAATCTCCGCCTCACCGCGCACGTCGAGCTGCGCCGTGGGTTCATCGAGCAGTACGACTCCGGCACCGAGGCGAACAGCAGCGAGCGCCCTGGCGAGAGCAACACGCTGCCACTGGCCACCGGAAAGGTCGGTGCCGCCGTCGTAGCCGCGGGCAAGGATCGTGTCGAGGTCGGCCAATCCCGCCGCCCCGGCCTGAGCCAGTGCCGCGCGCACCACATCGTCCGGCGCACCGTCAGGTGCCACGTTGTCCCTCAAGGGAAGTTCGAAACGCACGAAATCCTGGAACACGGCCGTCACCCGCTGGCGCCAAGACTCGACTTCCAACTTCCTGAGATCGACGCCGTCCACCTCGATGGCACCACCGCGGGGTTCGTAGAACCTGCAGAGCAGCTTCGCCAAGGTGGTCTTGCCAGCGCCGTTCCGGCCCACGATGGCGAGCGAAGAACCTGCGGGCACGGTGAGATCGAACCCGTCGAGGACCGTTTCGTCCGGCGTTGCCGGGTACGCGAAGCTGACGTCGCGGAAGCGAATCTCCCGAGCGGGAAGGTCGCTCGCGGACATCGTTCCGACGGTCAACGCGCCTTTCGGCGCCATGGAACCGTGCAACCGCAGCACCGCGGCCGCAGGCGCTGCCGCGCCGTCGAGAGCCCACGACAGCCCGCCGAAGGCGATCATGCTGGTGGCGATGGCGGCGCTCGCGAACATCACCATGCGATCGAGCGCCAAGGTTCCGGCGTTGACGTCCATCGCCATCACCGCGAACACCACGACGTTGGCAAGGGTCACGATGGCGACGCTCGTTGCCATCGGACGCTCGCGGAGCTTGGTCGCCTGCCAGCGTAGGTCGTGCAACTTGCGGCGATGGCGGCGGAATCGCTCGACCGTCCAGCCGGCAAGCCCGAACAGGCGCAGTTCCTTCGCCGAGGGCGCATCCACGGCCAAACGGTAGGCATAGTCCGCATGGCGTTGGGCGTCGCGCACGACCTCCGTGTTGCGGTCCTTCCACACACCGCTTTCGCGGAGCAACCAGTGGGTGGCCAGCCAGGCGCCCGCAAGAACCAGCGGTGCCCACCAGGCATAGGCGGCCAGCACGGCCGCCGACGCCAGACCGGCCAGCAGCTCGACGAGACCGGAAGCGATGAAGTCCATGGAAATCGACAGCGGCGGACCACTGATCCCGAGGTCGAAATCCCGTGCCATGGTGATGTCTCGGGTCAACTCCGGATCCTCGAGGTGCGCCATTCCCGGCGGCGTCACGCAGGCGACGGTCAGCTGATCGTAGAGCCACGCCGCGGTGCGGCTGCCCAGGTTGGCGCCCACCGCCAGATGAATCGGCGACAACACCTGTACCAGGACGAAAACGACACCAACCATCGTCAGCGGCACCGTCAGGTCAGCCGCCGCCTGCACCGCACCGATCAGCAGTCCCATGGCGATGGCGAACAGCGCCGGCAACAGGCCGCGGGCGACCAGCAGAGTCCACCACAGGCCGGCCAACGCAGGATCCGCGCGATGGAGAACCCGGACGAACCTCAACTCGTCGCGGGCGCGCAGACGACCAAGCATGGAGCGGACCACGGGACGCTCAGTACCAGCGTGCCTTGTCGACCACGTTGCGCAGTTCCTCGCCCGCCAAGAAGCGCCGGGCGTTGTCCGCCAGGAGCCGGTAGCGTCGCTCGGGGATGTCGTCGGCATCGGCGACGGCGACGTGGGGCGTCAACAGGACGTTTTCCATGTGCCAGAGCGGGTGGTCCTCCGGCAGCGGCTCGATCTCGAACACGTCGAGACCGGCACCGGCGATCTCGCCGTCTGCCAGCGCCGCGGTCAGGTCGTCGAGTTTCGCCGTCATGCCGCGGCCAATATTGATGAAGTAGGCCGAGGGCTTCATGCGCCGGAAGCGTTCGGCGTTCCACATGTATTCCGTCTTCGGGGTGTGGGGCACCGTGGTCACGACGAAGTCGGCAGCGGGCAGCAGTTCGTCCAGCGCCGACGGCGGGTGGATTTCAGCGGGACACTCGTGCTCGGGACGGGGATCCAGACCGACCACCTCGGCACCGAACGCCGCGCTGAGCCTCGCCGTCTCCGCGCCGATCCCGCCCACGCCGTTGACCAGGACGGTCGACCCCGCGATGTTCACGTAGCCGTGCCGACGCACGGTCCGGTCCCATCGACCCTCGCGCTGTGCCGTCATCCAATAGGGTAGCCCCCGCGAAAGGGCGAGCATGAACATCAGGATGTGATGGGCGATGTGGTCGGAGTAGATGCCCCGCGGGTTCGTGATCACGACCCGGTGTTCGATCAGCTCCTGGTAGTAGTAGCCGGGGAAGGGTCCCGCGAACGGATTCTGCAGCCATCGCAGGTTCCTGGCGAGTGGCAGCATCTGCGGTGACACCCAGCCGTAGGCCGCGTCCACCCCTGTGATCGCCTGGGCGAGTTCCGCCTCGTCGGGAAAGATCACCTCGATGCCGGGAACGTCCACCGTCAAACGCTGCGCCCAGGCACGCATATCGGGACTCACCGGCGGCAACATCGCGAATGTCACTGCGGCTTCGGATCCACTCGTTCGGCTCGACATGACCGCACCCCGGCGCGTCCTCGATCTAGCCATGCTACATGCACCGACCCCAGGGTCGCCCCGAACGCACAGTGCTATTCGGGACCGAAGGAAGCGTCCGGAGCCCTACGCCGAGGCCTGCAACGCCACGAAAGCCCGGTAGCGTCCGTCGGGTCGGGCCAACAATTCTGTCGGGGAACCCTGCTCGACGACTCTGCCGTCCTCCAGGAACACGACCTGGTCCGCGCGCGCCACGGTCGAGAGTCGGTGCGCGATCACCAACACCAGCTTGTCCTTGGCAGCTTCCTCCAGGGCATCGACCAGATAGGACTCGGTCTCCGGGTCCAAGGCGGAGGTGGGCTCGTCGAGGATGAGTATGCTGGCGTCCTGGATGAGCCCGCGGGCGATGGCGATGCGCTGTTTCTGGCCGACCGACAGCTTGCTGGTGACCGTGCCGAGGCGCGTATCGTAGCCTGCCGGTAGTGCGGCGATGAAATCGTGGGCGCCCGCGATCCGCGCGACGCGCTCGACCTCCTCGGCAGACGCATCCGGTCTCGCGTAGCGGATATTGTCGAGGATCGAGTCCGAGAACAGCTGGGTCTCCTGGAACACGTAGGCGACCTGGCGGCGGAGGCTCCGAACCGCGATATCCCCCACGTCGACGCCGTCGATCGAGAGCGTCCCCTCCGAGGGCGCGTGGAAGGCGGGCAACAGGTGAGCGAGGCTGGTCTTGCCCGCCCCCGTGGGACCGACCAGCGCGGTGATTTCGCCGACCTTGGCCGAGAGGTCGACTCCTTCGAGGGCACGGCGACCATCCGAATACACGAAGCCGACTCCGCGCATCTCGACTCCCTGCCTGACCCGTTCGAGTTCGACGCCGCCGGTATAGGCCTCGCCCGGCAGGTCCATCAGGAAGAACACCCGACGCACCCCCGGGATATTGTGCTGGATGCGGATCCACACGTACGGGATCGCCGTCAGCGCCCCCGAGAACCAGGCGTAGTAGTAGATGAGAACCCCGTAGTCCCCCGGGGTCAGAACCCCCTCGATCACCCGCGCACTGATCAGGTAGAAGGCGACGATCCCCAGGAGTCCCCGGGCCATCCCCATCGACACCCGCACCATGAGCGTGATCAGGAACTGCGCCCGGTAGCGCTTGAAGGACTCGCCGCTCACACCGTCGAAACGACTCCGTTCCTGCTTGTTGCCGCCGAGGCTCTGTACCGCCAGGACGTTGCTCATCCCCTCTTCGACGTTGCCGGTGGTCACGGCGCCGGCGGCGCGACTCGCCTGGCTGCGGCGCCGCATGAGCCGGGGCCACGGGGCGATGGCGAGCCACATCAACGGCAGGATGAAGAGAGCGAGGTAGACGACTTCCGGGGCGTCGCCGTAGTTGAACGACATCACCATCAGGATCACGAAGGCGGTGAAGATGGCGAGCACCGGCGACATGATGAACTGGTAGAAGACGTTGGTGAGCGCCGGGGTGTCGTACATCACCCGGTAGAGGCTGTCGCCGATCCGCTGGTCGTTCAGGACCGACATCGGCAGTGCCTGGATGCGTTCGAAGAGCTGGGCGCGCAGCAGGTGGTTCAGCGCCTGGGTGAGACGCAACTGCAGGCGGAACTCGACGAAGCCGAGGATGCCGGCGAACTTGCTGAACGCGGCGTTGGCCTCGTTCTCGGTCTGAGTCGCGGTGTCGTGACCCTCCTCGAGCTGACCCTCCGTGTAGTCGGCGGCGCCGGCCGTGGTCCCGAACGCGCCGAACACGATCACCATGAAGGCGCCGAGCCCCACGACGTAGGCCATCATCTCCACCGGACCCATGCCGTCGAGAAAGCTCACGAAGCCTCGGAAGTAGGACGGAAACGCGTCGGGTGCCACGGGCATGCCGAGGACCACGTTGTCGATGACGATCTTGAGCGGCCACGGCAGCACCAGGGGCGTCAACAGGGACAGCCACATGATGAGGAACTTGGCGGCGAACCGGGCCTTGAAGTAGCCGATGTAGGACACCGCGCGGAGCACGATGCGCAACGTCTCCTTGAGGTCGGTGTCGGTGTGGACGTCGAGCGGACTCGCGGCCACGTCCAGCTGGCGTTCGCGGTCCCTGAGCGTTTCCCCGGGGGCTGATGCTTCAGCCATCGATCTAGTGCTCCGCTATCCGCTCAGCGAGCGCGATCTCGGTCTCGACGAAGTGCCGGTAGCGCCCGTCGGGCACGGCCATCAAGGCGTCGTGGTCGCCCTGCTCGGCGATGCGACCGTCCTCCAGGTACAGGATTCTGTGGGCTTGGCGAATGGTCGAGATTCGGTGGGTGATGAGGAAGACCGCGCGTTTCCCGCTGCCTTCGCCACCCCGTCCCCAGTCACGCAGACGCTCCATGACACGATGCTCGGTGGCCGCGTCCAAGGCCGCCGTGGGCTCGTCGAGGATCAGGATCGGCGAGTCCTTGGCGATGGCCCGGGCGATCGACAGGCGCTGCCGCTGGCCCGTCGAAAGTTTGCCGCCGCGGTCCCCCAGCACCGTATCGAGCCCCTCCGGCAGGCTCGCCACGTAATCGTCCACGCAGGAGACGTAGACCGCCCGGTGAAGCGCTTCGTCGGAAGCGTCCGGCGCCGCGTAGCGCAGGTTGTCGCGCACACTCAAGGCGAACAGGACGTTTTCCTGCAGGGCGATGGAGACGTTGCGCCGCAGGCTGTCCACATCAAGCCGTCTCAAGTCGACCCCGTCGATCGCGACGCTGCCGCGATCAGGGTCGAACAGGCGGGTCAACAACGCCATCAAGGTGCTCTTGCCCGATCCGGTGGGGCCGACGATGGCAGTGATCTCGCCCGCGTTCGCGGCGAAACTCACATCGCCGAGAACCGGACGATCCGCCTCGTAGGCGAAGGAGACCCCGTCGAAGCGGATCTCCCTGTCGAGCCCCCGCAGCGGCACGGCATCGGGTGCATTGACCACGTCGGGCTCGATGTCGAGGATTTCGAACACTCGACCGAGCCCCATGGCCATGTCCTGGGCGGTGGTCCACTGGCGGAGCACGCCGCCCACCAAGTCGCTGGCCTTGAACAGTTCGCCCTGCGCCCACTGGAACGCGCTGAGATTCCAGCGCACGAAGCTCAGACCCACGAGACCGATGAGGACCGCGGCGAACGCCTCGCGGTTCTCCGCCGCCCACACCGCCATCATGAACAGGCCCGACAGCAGGATGGTCGCGGCGATGGTGAACATGACGATGGTGACCAACGCGAGAAGCGAGCGGATGCGGTAGGCGGCGTTGAACGCCACCACCGAGTCCGACTCGAAGCGGCGTTGCTCGAGCCCCTCCGTTCCGGACGCCTTGATGACGCGCATCGCGCCGAGGACTTCCTGGGTCCGCGAGGTGAGGTCCGAGTTGGTTTCCCGGGCGGTCAGCGAACGTGTCCGCATCCGCGGCGAAAACCAGCGTCCCCACACGATCGCCAGCACGGCGATCGTCACCCCCATGAGCCCGAGCAACGGGTCGAGGGCGGCGACGAAGGCGATCGTCACCGCATAGGTGGTGACCTGGATCACCACGGATATCAGCATGCCGACGACGGCGGTGACCTGGGCGCTGTCCTGGTAGATCCGATAGACCGAGTCGCCCACGCGGTGGTCGCCGTGGTAGCGCAAGGACAGCTGGTGCCAGCGCTCCACCAGTGCGAGTCGCAGTTGCTGGTTGATGCGCTGCAGGATCCAGACGTTGTAGTACGGCAATCCGTAGGTCAGCGGGAACGTGATCGTGCCGACGACGATGATGAACACGATGTAGATCCACTGCAGTTCCTGGCGCTGGGCATCGGTCAACGCTTCGGCGGCGGCGCTTCCCAGATCGGGGCGCCCCACCAGGTCGGCAAGGAACGGCGTTAGCGGTTCCGCCTGCAGGATGGACTGGTTCAGGAGATCGATGGTGAAAAGGCCCGTGACGATGCCTGTCAGGGCGCTGAGCCAGTACAACGCGTAGTAGTAGACCAGGTGGCAGCCGAGGCGAACGCGACAGTGCAGCACTCCGTCGGCACGGCGGAAGTGGACGAGCCACAGGAACAGGGCACCGGCGGTGACCAGGCCGACGATGATGTTGTCCCGCATTCCGTCCACCACCAACACGGCGAACAGGTTGGCGAGCAGCCCGACGACGACGAGGACCACGGTGGGAGCGACGAGAAGACGACGCTCTGCCGAGGCGGACCACGCGAAGCTCACCGCCCAGCTCGAAGCCGCCATGACCATCGTGGCCCACACGAGAAGATCGAGCGTCCAGGCGACGCCGAGCGGAAGCCATCCCGATACCGGCCCGAGGGCGGCGAACACGGTGACGAGGACGGGCGCGTAGCCGAAGCCCCATATCGATCCGGGCTTGTCGTTCACCCGGATCGGAAGAGCCTGGTGCCGCCACGAACCGATCACCATGGGTTTGAGCCACGGCCAGGTTCTAAGCAGAATGCGCACGACGTCGGTGAAGCCGCGTTCATCCGCGTCGTCGGCCCTGACGCGGTCAGGAGGCAGGGGCGCTTCACCCCACAGCGGCAGGGCGCGGATGCGTTCGGCGTCCCGGAAGGAAGCTTTCCGTTTCACGACGGGTGACGGGCTACAACAACGCTTTCAGCGTCTCTGGAAGACCCTCCACCTCCCCTTCGGGCAATCCGCAATAGTGCCCATCGATCTGCCGTAGCCAGGAGCAACTGTAGTAGAGGTTGAGCGCGCGCCGGCACCGGTCGGCTGTGGTATTGGGTCCCCGGCCATGCCACACGGAGCCGTCGAACATGAGGATCGAGCCCGGGTCCATCTCGACGGTCACGAAGTCGTGATCCTGTTCCAGCGGTTTGCTCCACAAGTGGCTGCGCGGCACGAGCCGGGTGGCGCCGTTGGCCACTGCGAAGGGGTCGATGGCGAGCAACGTGTTCACCGTCAGCGGCTGGCGGGGCCGCGGAATCGGGTAGTAGCCGTCGTCCTGGTGCATCGTGCGGATGTCCTCGCCCGGCTGCACGTCCTTGATCATGGCGGTCGAGAGCTGGATGCCCCTGAACCTGGAACCGAGGTAGTTGGCTTTCTGCTTCGTCGATCCGACAAGAACGCCTTGGACCACGGCGAGGACGGTCGGGTGCACGATGATGTCGTCGAACGCCCGGGTCGACCGGAAGAGACCCTTGAACATCCGCCCGGTGGCCGGCTTGCCGTTGAGTCCCGGCTGGGTGTGGACGGGATGCAGGAGAGCTTCGCTGTCCTCGGAGAGGCGCGCTAGACGGTCCTCGTCGACCAAATCAGGAAGAACGGCAAAGCCTTCCGCCCGAATCCGCTCAACCGCCGCCTCCACGCTGTCAACGACGGCATCCATGGCTACTGCCAAAACCGGTCGGACCTGAACCAGGCGCGCACCGGGATTATTTCGCCGGTGATGGCGCGGGCGGCGTCGGAGGCGAGGAAACGCGTCATCTTGGCCACGTCCTCTGGTCCGGGCGGCAGTTCAAGGTGGGGCACCGGGCTGCCGTCGTCGCGGGTATCCGCCGGAATCGCCCCATGACCCTTCATCGCATCGGTGGCGATCAGGCCCGGGGCGATGCAGTTCACGTTGATGTTGTGCTTGGCCCACATGAAGGCGAGGTTGTTGGTCAGGCTGATCATCCCGGCCTTCGCCGCCGAGTAGTGCAGCATGAAGGGATTGCCCTTGGTGCCGGCGGTGGACGAGATGTTGACGATGTTGCCGCTCTCTTGGGCGATCATCTGTTTGCCTGCTGCGATGCAGCACAGGAAGGTCCCGGTCAGATTGAAGTCGATGAGGCGGAGCCACTCCTCGTACGGCGTCTCTTCGGGCTGCCGCATCCTCGACCCGCCACCGGCGTTGTTCACCATGACGTCGAGGCGGCCGAAGGCGGACACCGTGCGGACGACGAGTTCGTCCACCTGCTCGGGAACCGTGATGTCGGTCGCCACCGCGAGTGCGCGGCCGCCCTCGCCTTCGATTCGGGTAACGACTTCGTCGAGGCGCTCCTGCTTCCGACTTGCCACCACGACGGTAGCGCCGCCGCGGGCGAATTCCAGCGAGATGTGGGTGCCGATGCCACCCGCGCCGCCGGTGACGACGGCGACTTTGTCTTTGAGTTCGTAGTCGGACATGGATTCTCCGGGCTGTGACGGGCTGGGACGAAGGTGCTACTGCCAGTACCGGTCGGACTTGAACCAGCCACGCACGGGAATCACTTCGCCCGTGATGTCCCGGGCCGCGTCCGAGGCGAGGAAGCGCGCCATCTGCGCCACGCCTTCCGGTCTCGGCGGCAGTTCCAAGTGCGGGATCGTCGTGCCGTCGTCGCGGGTGTCGGACGGGATGATGCCGAGTCGCTTCAAGGGTTGTGTGCCGATGAGGCCGGGCGCGATGCAGTTGACGTTGATGTTGTGCTTGGCCCACATGAAGGCGAGGTTGTTGGACAGGCTGATGACCCCCGCCTTGGCGGCCGAGTAGTGCAGGTTGTACGGGTTGCCCTTGGTGCCTGCGGTGGAGGAGATGTTGATGATGTTGCCGCTGGCCTGCTCGATCATCTGTTTGCCGGCGGCGATGCAGCAAAGAAACGTGCCGTTGAGGTTGACGTCGATGAGTCGCTGCCACTCGTCGTAGGCCGTCTCCTCCGGCATTCGCCTGCTGCCCCAGCCGCCGGCGTTGTTCACCATGATGTCGAGCCGGCCGAACTCGGCGACCGTGCGGGCAATCAACTCGTCCACCTGCTCCGGGACCGTGATGTCCGCAGTGACGGCGAGGGCCCGACCGCCGTTCGCCGTGATCTTCGCGACGACCTCGTCGAGCGGTTCCTGTTGACGGCTCGTCACTACCACGGCCGCACCCGCGTAGGCGAACTCCGCCGAGAGGTGGACACCGATGCCCCCGGCACCGCCGGTGACGATGGCGACCTTTTCGTTCAGTTCGAAGTCGGACATGCGCTCTCGGCGGTTGGGGTGTAGTTCGGCAGGGCGCTGTTGCAAGGGTTGCGAGGATTGTCGCGTAGTCGTGAGCGACCGCGCGAACGCGACGCAATCGGAGTTCACCCACTTTGTCCAGCCCTAGGGGCCGCACGGGGCTCACTGTCAAGGTATCGGCGAGGGTTGGTCTGGAGGTGTGTGTCGGAGCAGCCGCGGCGACCGGCTACGCGGTTCGCGATGCATGGACGTCCTGAACGTGATGCCGGGCCACTGCGACTCGACGTAGGCGGCGGCGAGGACCAGGGCGCCGAGATTGCGCAACCTGTCGTAGGTGAGCACTCGAACGTCGTCGAAGTCGAACTGATCCTTGACTTCCTGGTTCGTCCTGACGGCGTCCCAGTACGACAGGAAGCGCCATACGAGGGGCCAGATCACCTTCCGGTTACGAGGCATGGGCTCCGTGGTGAGGATGAGAAAGTCGGACACCGAGAGATCGGCGGACGGGATGCCCTTCACCGCGACCAGCCAGAGTGGCCTGTCGGGACACGCGGGAAGGCGCACGGGAACGGCTCCGAAGTGGACGAACATGCCGAAGTCGACGTTGTCCTGGTACTTGTAGACCGTGACGCCGTACGGCGTGTCGCAAGAATCGCCGAGTTCACGGGCCGTGGTCGGGCTGTTTCCATGCAGGAGTGGGTAGTCACCGGGTATGCGCGCCGCATAGCGGCAACGGATCTCCGCTGTCAGAACCTCGGGAAGCTCACGCAGTCGGGCAAGCAGTTGATACGAATGCCGACGTAGGCGTACCGGGAAGTCGCCGATGTCGATGGCGAAGATCCCGCGTCCCTCGAGCACCGCATCAACCCGGCTCAACAGCCCGACGACCTCGTCCATATCGGATCGGTAGTCCGGGGCGTGCGGCGAATAGAGCGTATGCGCGAGCGGCGTCAGGACCAGGTTGTTCCACGCACTGAGTTCCTCCGCGCCGCCGGTCTCGCTCGGCATTCGTTCGGCGAACTCTGCGAAGTCGGGAATCGGCCCGCCATCCAGATCCCAGGCGAAAATCTCGCACACCCGATAGCCACGTTCGCCACCATCGCCTTGCATGTCGCCAACGCCGCCAGGTGGCCGCGCCGTGTCATCGGCGGTGGAGGAGGCGGCCAGGTACTCCATCTTCTCAGCGTACTGCTTCACCACGTCGAAGACGTCGATGACCAGCAGTGCATCGTCGCGCACCGTTCGAGCGCCCGCGTTCAGAACGTTGTCGCGGACCACGGCACCGATTCGGGGATTGCCGAGGTTCCGACTGAGGCGCTTGTGCGTCGAATGCAGGGGGATCGACTCGTCGAGGGCGCGGGCAATCTCCGTCAACCGGACCGAACCGGAGACGAGCATGCCCGTGAGCATGTCCACGACCAGACGGCTTGCCACCTTGCCGAGACCGGCGGACAGTGTCGCGCCGATGGCCTGCACCTTGGGATGAAGCAGGTCAAGGTCGAAGTCCGCAGCGGTGTTGGCCATCGATCCCTGTCGTGGGTGGGTCACTCGATTGTCGAGTCTTCACCCTTGCACCGCAACCGTGGTCATGTGACCCGTTGGTGCGGCGCTTGTCCTCTCCCGGACGGCGAACACCGGCTTTGGACGGACCTCCCCCAACTTTCAATGCACTGGATGTCGAGGCAGCCATCGCCGGAGTCCGTCAAACACAGTTATCCCTCTGTTTTTGAGAGGTTTTATTGCGATCCGACGAGGAATTTCAGTCCGAAACAGTTTAGAAACAATGTATTTGACCTACCCCACTTGATCCACTACAAGCTAGGCGTTGCGGTCCACGAAAGGCCGATGCTGTCAGCGTTCGGGTAAGTGGTTCGTATGCGAGTGCCGAGGGGCACGAGACGTAGAAGACTCGGGGAGCTAACGCTATGAAGGTCGCAAGACAGGTATTCATCGCATCCGGGATGACGCTGGCCCTGGCAGGGCCATGGGCCTACGGGGCCGACGAGGCTGATGCCGACGCCGACCAGGACGACGGCGGCGGCTACATCGAAGAGATCGTGGTCGAGGGCGAACGCGGCGAAACGAGGACGCTGGATCGCGCGATGACCGTCACCGGCTTCAACGCCGGCATGATCGAGGAGCTCGGCATCAAGAACACGGACGACTTAGAGGTGCTCGTGCCCGGCCTTCAAGTAGGTGTTCGCAGTCACGCCGGGAAGAACGAGGACGGTCATCTCGTCATGCGAGGGGTGGCCAACGACCGCCGGATCAACTTCTTCCAAGACTCGTCGGTGGCCGTCTACATCGACGGCGTCTACACGCCCGTGTCCTACGGTCTCGACGCCGGCATGTTCGACGTCGAGCGAGTCGAGGTCGCCCGGGGCCCGCAAGGCACGACCGGCGGCAAGGTAGCCATCGCCGGGTCCGTGAGCTTCGTCACCAAGAAGCCGACCGACGAGTGGGACATGAAGGCCTCGGCGGAGTACACCGATCAGTTCTCACAGCGCTACAACGTAGCGTTCGGCGGCCCCATCGGTGACAGCAACTTTTCCTACCGGCTGGCGTTGGGGCGGCTGACCGGCGACGGTTTGATCGAGAACGTGGGTTCGGGTCCCGACGCCGGCGAGCCGGACCAGCTTCAATACGCTCCGCAGCTCCGCTTCACCAATGATCGCCTGGACATAACCACGCGCTATTCGAAGCTCCGGGACACCGGGGTTCACCAACTCTCGCTGGCCATCGGCGCCCGCAATACGGAGGAGCGGTACATCCTGGTCGACGGCGAACCACTGTGCGAGAGAGTCCGGGACCCGGATGCAGCCGACTTCAACGAGTGCATTCGGGATCGAAACGGTGAGATCGTCTACTACCTCAACCCCACCTTCGGTCTGGGTCAGTCGCCGGCCATCGAGGACTGTCCCGGGTTCAACCCCGACGGTTCACGCGATCCCGGGCATCCCGTGGTCTGTGAAGGCAAGTACCTGAAGCTGAAAACGGAGCTCAACGCCCCGATCGGCGAGAACAACACCCAGGAAGCCTTCACCATCGAAGCCCATTTCAAGCTGAACGACACCCACGAGATCGTCTACCACTACGGCAACCGCGATACCCGGACGGATGTCACCAACGACCTGGACCAGACCAACCGGCAACCCGGTGGGCGGTGCCTCGCGATCCACCCCCGGGTTCTTTCGGGTGAACTTGAGGAAGGCCAGGTGCATTCCCGGTGCGCTTTGGACGAGAGAGGTAACGGCGTGTACGAAGACCGCCTCTCGAACTACCTCCGGACCTCCGCCCAGGACAGCCACGAGATCGCCCTGGTGTCCAACAACGAAGGCCCCCTCAACTACATGATCGGCTATACCTATCTCGAGGGCGATCAGCCCTACGTCTACCGCGACATCTTCAACGGCGTGGAAACGGGCCGATACGACATCAACAATCCGACGTTCTATACGGATACGTCCGCGGCCTGCGAGGCGTCGCTATCGGGAGGCAATCTGTGGAGAGACATCCGGGATCCGAATAGCCCCGCGAACCAAGCCGCGGTGGCCTGGATCAACGGATGCTACGGCACTGACTACTCCGCCAACTGGAGCGATGTCACCAACGGCACGACCCACGCCAACGGCAGCGGCGTTCGCGCCGCCTTCTACGGCAATGTCACCTACGAGCAGGCGGCGGTCTACGGCAACGTCGAGTACGTGCTGAACGACGAGTGGAAGGTGTTCGGCGGCCTGCGCTACAACGACGACCACAAGGAGCACGAACAAAACGACTTCAGCACGGCCAGCCAACGAACGCTAGCCGACGGCACGGTCGTCAATTTCGTGAACGGGATATTCAGAAGCCACCACTACCGCGCGACCTGCTGCGGCTATATCGGCATCGAGACGGATGCGGACGGCAACGCCATCCCCGACGACCGCACGTTTGCCGACTCCAAGGTGGTGACCTGGAAGGAGACGACGTGGAACTTCGGCGCCGAGTACGCGCCGACCGACAACATGATGTGGTACGGCAGGATTTCCCGGGGCTACCGCGCCGGGGGTTTCGCCGGGTTCGGGAATCTGCTCGGCGAGGCGATGCCGCCGGAGACCGTCATCAACTACGAGGGTGGCGTCAAGGGACTGTTCTTCGACAACGCCGTCCAGCTTGAAGTCAGCGCCTACTTCCAGGATTTCGAGGTCTTCTGGATTCAGGAGCGACGTCCTCGAACGGATTCCGAGTTGTTCGTAAACAATCCACGCAACTCGCTCTACATCGGCGACACGCATGCTCTCGACGGCACGGAGATCGCCGGCATCGAAGCCCAAGGCGCGTGGCGGGTCAACGACCGGCTGTTGGTGCGCGGCTTCTACGAATACATGCACTCGAGCTTCGGCGACTACGAGACCAACTATTGCTGCACGCCCCAGGGAACCACGGCTGAGACCATCAGCCGCGACGTCGTGCTGGCCGACGGGAGTGTGCGGACCTTCACCGGTCTGCCTCCTGTCAACTTCGGCGGCAACTCCCTGCGCATGCAACCGGAACACAAGCTCTCCGTCGCCACGAGCTATGCTGTGCCCATGCCCGGTGCCTGGGGCAGCCTCGACGCGGTGGCCATTATGAGCTGGCGCGATCAGATGTATCCCGACGAAGCCAACCTGGACATCTTCGCGATTCCCTCCTACACCCGCTGGGATCTTCGCGCCAACTGGGTCTCACCCGACGACCGCCTGTCGGTCTCGGCCTGGGTCACCAACCTGCTAGACCATATCCAGGTCAAGAGCTACTCGCCCCGGGATGGCAACGGGGTCACTACGCCGGTCCATGGAACCGTCACCGATTCGCGTAGGATCGGCATCACCCTGAGCTATCAGCTACAAGGGAATGACTAGCGCCGTGCATGGATGCAGGCGAAACCAAGGTGCTGGCGCATCCGCAGATGCGCCAGCATGTGGAGCAATCGGAGCCGGATGCGGAGGGCCCAAGAAGCCCGATTCATATCCTATCCGGCCCAACAAAAAGACGATTGGCCGCTGACACATCGTAAGTTGACCCCCCTACCGATTAGCTACAAGCTAGGGGTTGTGCCCACCACGACCCCATGCAAGCTTTCGGGAAGTGGTGAGTACGCGAGTGTCGAGGGCCACGAACGTGGAGCATTTGGGAGATAGCGCTGTGAAGATACTCACAAGACACGCATTCATCGCATCGGGATTGACGCTGGCCTTGGCCGGGCCTTGGGCCTACGGGCAAGAGGAAGCGGATTCCGAAGACGAGCAGGACGGCGGCGGCTACATCGAAGAGATCGTGGTCGAAGGCGAACGCGGCGAAACAAGGACGCTGGATCGCGCCATGACCGTCACCGGCTTCAACGCCGGCATGATCGAGGAGTTCGGCATTCAGAACACCGACGACCTCGAGGTACTGGTGCCCGGACTTCAGGTCGGCGTCCGCAGTAGCGCCGGCAAGCACGAGGACGGCCACCTGGTCATGCGCGGCGTGGCCAACGACCGGCGCATCAACTTCTTCCAAGATTCGTCGGTTGCGGTCTACATCGACGGCGTCTACACGCCCGTCTCCTACGGCCTCGACGCGGGCATGTTCGACGTCGAGCGGATCGAGGTGGCACGGGGACCGCAGGGCACGACCGGCGGCAAGACCGCCATCGCCGGGTCCGTGAGCTTCGTCACCAAGAAACCGACCCCGGAGTGGGACATGGTGGCGTCAGCGGAGTACACGGATCAGTTCTCGCAGCGCTACAACGTGGCGTTCGGAGGGCCGATCGCCGACAGCAACTTCTCCTACCGACTGGCCTTGGGACGCCTGACCGGCGACGGCCTGATCGAGAACGTCGGCTCGGGTCCCGATGCGGGCAAGCCCGACCAACTGCAGTACGCGCCCCAGCTTCGCTTCACCAATGATCGTGTGGACGTGACCACCCGGTATACGAAGCTACGCGACACCGGGGTTCAGAAGATCTCGCTGGCCATCGGCGCCCGCAACACCGAGGAACAGTACTTCCTTCTCAACGACGGCACCCCTCGATGCGAGATCGACCGCGATCCGGATTCGGCCACCTACAACGAGTGCATCCGCGACTCTAACGGCAACATCGTCTACTACATCAACCCGTTCTACGGTCTGGGACAGAACCCCGCCATCGAGGACTGTCCGGGGTTCAATTCCGACGGTTCGCGGGATCCCGGGCACCCCGTGGTCTGCGAGGGCAAGTACCTGAAGCTACGCACGGAGCTCAATGCCCCCATGCGCGAGAACAACACCCAGGAAGCGTTCACCATCGAGGCCCACTTCAAGCTCAACGACACCCACGAAATCGTCTACCACTTTGGCGACCGGGACACGAGAACGGATATCAGCGACGACCAGGATCAGACCAACCGGCAAGGCGGCGGTCGTTGCCTGGCGATCCATCCCCGGGTCATCTCGGGCGAACTCCAGGAAGGCCAGGTCCATCCCCGATGCGCCCTCGATGAGCGAGGAAACGGCGTTTACAGCGACATGATCACGAACTACCTGCGAACCTCGGATCAAAGGAGCCACGAAATCGCGCTAGTCTCCAACAACGAGGGGCCCTTCAACTACACGGTGGGTTACACCTATCTCTCTGGCGATCAGCCGTACGTGTTCCGGAGCATCTTCAATGGTGTCGAGACCGGTTCAAGCGGCCTGAACAATCCCACGTTCTACACGGACACGACGGCCGCCTGCGAGGCATGGCTGCAGGGGCAAGGTGATGGGATTTGGCCAAATATCCGAGACGTGAACAGCAAGGCAAACGAGTTGGCGCCGGGGTGGATCACCGGCTGCTACGGCTCCGACTACTCCGCCAACTGGAGCGATGTCACCAACGGGCAGACTCACGCCGTTGGCAGCGGAGTGACCGGTGCCTTCTACGGCAATGTGACCTACGAGCAGGCGGCGTTCTACGGCAACGTCGAGTACGTGCTCAACGACCGGTGGAAAGTCTTCGGCGGCCTTCGCTACAACGACGACCACAAGGAGCATGACCAGAACGACTTCAGTACCGCCGGTCAACGCACCTTGGAGGACGGCACGGTCATCAACATCGTGAATGGCATCTTCCGAAGCAAGCACTACGACACACAGTGCTGCGGCTATGTCGGCCAGCGCCGGGGGCCCGACGGCGAGTTCATCCCGGATGACCGGACGCTGATGGATTCCAAGCGCAAGACCTGGAAGGAGACGACCTGGAACTTCGGTGCCGAATACTCGCCCACCGACAGCATGATGCTCTATGGTCGAATCTCCCGCGGCTACCGGGCCGGCGGTTTCGCCGGGTTCGGCAACAAGCTCGGCGAGGCGTTCGAGCCCGAAACCGTCATCAACTACGAAACTGGCGTCAAGGGACTGTTCTTCGAGAACGCCGTTCAGCTCGAGGTCAGTGCCTACTTCCAAGACTTCGACTCCTTCTGGATCCAGGCATCGCGATTTAGGACCACGACCGAGCTCCTCATCGACAATCCACGGAACCAGCTCTACATCGGCGAAACCCAAGCCATCGACGGCACCGAAGTCGCCGGTATTGAGGCGCAGGGGGCGTGGCGGATCAATGATCGACTGACCGTACGTGGTTTCTACGAGTACATGTACTCGAGCTTCGGAGACTTCCAGACCAACTACTGCTGCGATCCCGATGGAAACCTGACGTCGGAAACCGTGACCATCGAGGTGCCTGGACCTGACGGCCCCGTCTCGTTCACGGGTCCCGCCCCGGTCAACTTCCGAGGCAACTCGTTGCGCATGCAACCGGAGCACAAGATGTCCGCCGCTGCGACCTACGCCGTGCCGATGCCGGGTGACCGGGGCAACCTGGATGTGACGGCCATCATGAGCTGGCGCGACCAGATGTACCCGGACGAGTCCAACTTGGATATCTACGCGATTCCCTCCTACACAAGGTGGGATCTTCGCGCCAACTGGAGTTCAGCCGATGGTCGCTACAGCGTATCGGGCTGGGTGACCAACCTGCTCGACCACGTCCAGGTGCAGAGCTACTCCCCACGGGACGGCAACGGCGTTACGGCGGCTGTTCACGGTACTGTCACCGATGAACGACGAATGGGATTGACGTTCAACTACCGGTTCTCAGGCGAATAGCGGCTCGTCCAAGACCCAAAAAAGCGCACCGGAGACGGTGCGCTTTTTTTTGCCCGGCGATCGGGCACGTGCCTAGCTGTGCATTTGACAATCCGGCCCCAATGCCGAACATCTTGTCACATGCGTAGGCTTGCCATTGCCGCCGTCTCGGCAGTCGTTCTCGGCGCGTGCTCGCTGTCGAGCACCGACGAGGTCGGCGATCCCATCGTCGCCGGAACCGACTCGCCGGACGAGGATCTCGCCGGGCACCTCGAGGAGCTGATCCAATCGGTTCGCACCACGCCGGACTCGGCGTTGATGCGCGGACGACTCGGCATGGCCTACGACGTCAACCGAATGCACGACGCGGCCATGGCTACCTACCGGCAGGCCGAGACCCTCGATCCGGAGGACTTCCGCTGGCCCTACTTCCGGGCGCACCTGATCGCCGAGGCCGCCGAGCATGCCGCCGCCCTCGAGGTGCTGGATCAGGCACTCGCCATTGATCCCGACTACGCCCCCGCCTGGCTGTGGCGGGGATCCTGGTTGCTCAAGCTTGGACGCCCGGACGACGCGATGGAGGCGTTCTCGCGCGCGTCCGATCTCGGCAGCGGCAACGAGGCGCAGTTCGGTCGCGCCCAGGTGATGGTCGCACTCGGCCGACACGACGAGGCGGTTGAACTCCTCCAATCCCTGGTGAACAGCTATCCACGCCCTTTCGTCTACCGGACGCTCGGCGATGCCCTGCGCGCCTTGGGCCGAATCGAGGAAGCACGTGTCGCCATGGTCCAGGGGTCTGGTGCTCAACCCGTGGTCTGGGCCGACGAGATTAGGGGACAAAGGACCGTTCACCTGCGCGGCAACGCGAGCTATGAACTGGCCAAGAGCCTGTCGGCCGCAGGCCGCATGGACGAAGCGGTGGCGATCCTCGCGCGGTTGCAGCGGCATCACCCGGAAGTCCATTGCGCGCGCGAGGAAGGCTTTTTCCTGGCCTGCAATCTCATGAACTCGTTCGCCATCGCCCAGGACCGCGCGGGCGATCCCGAGCAGGCCCTGCAGACGATTCGGCGCGGCCTCGATCTCAACCCGGACTTCATCCCCTTTCACCTCACCCTGGCGAACCTCCATCGCCAACAGCGCGACCTCGACAGTGCACTGGTCCACGTGGACCGAGCCCTCGAACTGAATCCGTCACGGGGCTACGCTCACGAGCAGAGGGGCAGACTGCTGTTCGGGATGGAGCGCTACGAGGAGGCCAGAACCGCGCTGGAAACAGCACTGGAGTTCGAGCCCGAGAAACAGACGACGCTGTTCTACCTCGGTCTCGTCGAGGTCGAGGAAGAGAACTGGTCGGCCGCCGTCGGCAAGTTCGAGCGGGTCATCCGGGTCGAACCGCGTTTCGCGCTCGGTCACGCCTTCCTGGCCAGGAGCCTCGCCGAGCTAGGCCGGCTGGACGAGGCGCGCCAGGCACAGGACCGTGCGCGGGAATACGGCGCGGATGCCCGGGAGCTGCGGGATACCGAACGCCGGCTACGCGAACTCGAAGCCAGCCAGCCGGCCGAGTCGGGATGACATACCGCCCGTTGGTGGCCTGCTCCGGCCTTGTCGTCCTCGTCTGTGGCTGCACGCCCGAGGAACCCGCGTGGTTCACGGAGGAAGCCGCACAACGCGGGGTCGACTTCGTACACTACTCGGGTTTCGACGGCCGCCCGATGATGCCGGAAATGATGGGAGGCGGCGTGGCCCTGGCCGATCTCGACGGCGACGATGATCTCGACCTGTACCTGGTTCAGAGCGGTCGGGTCGACAAGGTGCTGGCCGAGGAGCAATCCGCGAATCGCCTCTACATGAATCGCGGCGATGGCCACTTCGAGATCGTCGAAGGAGCGGCCGGTGCCGATGATCGAAGCTACGGCATGGGGGTGGCGTCAGGCGACTACGACAACGACGGCGATGTTGACCTCTACGTGACCAACCTCGGGCCCAATGTCCTGTACGACAACGACGGTACCGGGCGATTCGAGGACGTCACGGCACGCGCCGGCGTCGGAGATCCGAGCTGGAGTACGGCCGCGGCATTCCTCGACCTCGACAACGACGGCGACCTGGACCTGTTCGTGGTCAACTACCTGCACTGGACCAAGGAGATCGAGCAGGACTGCTTCGGGCCGGCCTTCTACGTCACCTACTGCGGTCCTACGTCCTACGATGTTCCCGCCATGGACAGCGTGTACCGCAACAACGGTGACGGCACCTTCACCGAGGTGACGCAGGATGCCGGTGTCCACATGGCCTTCGGCAACGGCCTAGGCGTTGTCGGGGCGGACTTCAACGCCGACGGTCTGGTCGATGTCTTCGTCGCCAACGACACCATGGTCAACCAGTTGTGGATCAACGACGGCGACCTGCGCTTTCACGAGGAGTGTCAGCTCTGGAGCTGCGCCGTCGATGCGATGGGCATCACCAAGGCGGGCATGGGTGTGGCGGCGGCAGACGTGGAGGACGACGGCGACAGCGACCTCTTGGTGGTGAACCTGACCGGTCAGAGCGACTCCTTCTTCCGCAACGACGGCGGTTACTTCACCGACGCCACGTTGGCGATGGGGCTGGGTCCGGTCAGCATGCGGCACACGCGGTTCGGCGTGAACCTCGCCGACTTCGACAACGACGGTTGGCTCGACCTCTACGAAGCCAACGGCGACGTCGGCTTGACCAAACCCGCCGACGGCGACGGATTCGCCGAGCCGAACACGCTATACCGGGGTTCTTTGAGCGACAGTCGTTTCCGCTTCGACGAGGTGAAACCCCAGGGCGGCGTCTCACCCACGCTGATTCACACCAGCCGTGGATCCGCCGTGGGCGACCTCGACCACGATGGCGGTCTGGACCTCGTGGTCACCAATCGGGACGCCTCGCCTTATGTGCTGATGAACCGGGCCGCACGCGGCAACTGGGTGCGCTTCAAGGTCCGCATCGGCAACCGCGATGCCCACGGCGCCACGGTGTCCGCGACCGTGGGCGGCCGACGCCTGAACCGGGACGTACAGCCGGCAGCCAGCTACCTCGCCGCCAACGAACCAATCGTGCACTTCGGCCTGGGCCAGGAATCGCTAGCCAGCAACGTCGTCGTCCGCTGGCCCGGCGGTAGCGAGGAAGCGTTCGGCGACTTCCCAGCGGGAGACGTCCACACGCTCAGGCGGACCCCGTAGGGGCGACCCTTGTGGTCGCCCGTGTTCGTTCAACTTGCGGCTCGTGTCAACCACGGGCCCCGTAAGGCTGGACCCCACGGCGTTCGTTGACAGCGCGTAGGGGCGGGCTAGTCCACGTCCATATCGGAGAACCGGCGGTGGACGCTGCGCGAAGACGGGCGACCACAAGGGTCGCCCCTACGGCGGCCGGAGAGCGCAAGGCTCATCTACGGCGCCAAGCCATCAGCCGGCTCTTGGCCTCCTCCAATCGAGTCCGGCAACCCGAGTCTGCCTCCAGGTTGGTCGATTCGCCGGGGTCGTTTTCAAGGTCGTAGAACGCCGGACGTAGCCCCGGAAACTCGACGTACTTGCTGCAGGCATCGCGTAGCACGGTCAGTCTGCATTGCTCGCCGGTCAGACCGAGGGCCTTCCCGGCGTTGAAGTGGGGCCTGTTGAAGTCGAATTCCCAATGCACGTCGGAGCGCCAGGTTTCACCCAAGCTGCCGCGGGTCGTGGCCGGGAGCAGCGAAGCACCCTGGGATTGGTCCGGAATGTCGACGTCCAGCCAATCCAGCAACGTCGGCATGATGTCCACGCCTTCCGTGAACGCGTCGATGCGCCTGCCCCGGTGGGCGCTGGCCTCGGAAGAGGGGTTGTAAACCACCAGCGGAACGTGGAAGGACTCGTCGAAGTAGCCGAGCTTGCCCATCAGCCAATGATCACCGGCCTGCTCGCCATGATCGGACGTGAACACGATCAACGTCTCGTCCCACGCGCCCGATTGCTTCAGGGCATTGAACAGGCGACCCAGGTTGTGGTCCACCTCGGTCATGAGTCCGAAATAGCCGGACCGCCACCCGCGGACACGCTTGTCGTCCATGGACAGACGCATGTGGCCGAGTTCCAACGCCAGTGCGACGAACGGGTGCTGTGCCGCCTCGAGCTCCGGATTGTCGGACCGGTTGGGAGCCGGCAGATCCCCGGGTGAATACAAACGGTTGTAGGGTTCCGGGGCCCGCCACGGCGGGTGCGGTCGCAACAGCGATAAATGCACGCACCAGCCGGAACGATCGGCGATGTAGTCGATCACCTGGTCGACCATGAACCAAGTGTCGTGCAGTTCCGCCGGTACCACCAGCGGCGCCGGCGGGTCGCTGTCTGGCGACCCCTTGGTCTGCATGTAAAGGTCGACCGGAGATTCCGGAATCGGATGGCCCTTGCCACGAAGCCACTCCACCCAGGCGTCCGGTGACTGGATCGACTTGCCAAGCTGCACAATCGGCTCGACCCCCGGCAGCACGCCCTCGTGGTTTACGCCATCCTGGCGCGAACCGGTCACCGTGTCGGTATAGCCGAACAGCACGGGATCCCATCCCGCCCCGCGTGCTTCCAACGCCCAGTTGGTGTGGCGGCTGTCCAGCGGCACATCGTTGAAGGTCACGCCATGCCGGTACTGGTAGAGGCCGGTGTGGATGCTCGCCCGGGACGGTCCGCACGGTGCGGTGTTGGCGAAGTGGTTGGTGAACAGAACGCCCTCGCCGGCCAACGCGTCCAGATTGGGCGTCTGGACGAAGTGCCCACGACACGACAGGCACTCGCCGCGCCATTGGTCTGCCGTGATGAATAGGAGGTTGTTTGCCACGGGGTAGCCCGCCGGCACGGATGTCAGCGCCGGTCTACACCTCGACGGCGCACAGCTTGAGGAAGAACCGCTTCTGCTCCTCGGTCATCTTGGAGAACACCGGAACGCCCAACTCGGTCGTCGGCAGGTCCGCGAACTCGGGCGACGGCGCTTGCAGGCTCGCGGCGACGTTGTGCAGGCCACCACCCTCCTCCGACCCCGCGCCAAGGGCCGCGGCCACGGCTGGTGGCCAGACGAACTTGGGACGTTCGCCGCGGCCGAACGGGTCGGACCGACCGATGTATTCCTCGATGTCCCGGGTCAGGACCTGCTCTTCCGCGGTGCGTTGCCGCTGCCCCTCCCGCCCGTACTTCGCCGCGGACTGGTTGCAGATGGCCGCCCACTGGATCTTCACGTGGAAGCCCGGCAGGGCACGGCATTCTTCAGGCGCGCCGTCGCCGCCGGTGATCTTGCCGTCCTTGACCATCAGGTAGTAGGCCGCCATTTCCCGTCCGCCCTCGAGCAGACGCGCCGGCGGATGCGCGTAGATCTCGCTGAAACCCCACGCCGTATCGGCGGGCAGATCCCCCTCTTCCAAGAGCTGGATGCCGTACTTGCCACAGGCCTCGCACCAGGCCTTGGAACCGAATTCCCCGACGGGCTCCAAATCCGCAACGTTCACTGCCATTCGTTCTCTCCTCGTCCAGTTGTCTTGCCCGTTCTTGAGCCGACGTCCCGCCGATACTGCTCGTAGATTTTCTCGTTCGACACGCCCCTGTAGAAGAACGAAACCGCACGTCGCGGCCGGTCGGTCGGATTGCCGTGGGACCAATGCACGGTCAGGGCGTTATGGATTACCGCGTCGCCGGGTTGCACGGTCGCCGGAACCGAATCGGAGTCTACGTCGAAGCCCTCGACGAAGATCCCTGGCGCGAACTCGAGCCGGTGGGAACCGCGACCGTAGTGGAGGCAGCCGTTGTCCGGATCGGCCCCGTCGAGCGCAATCCAGATCGTGGCACCCGCATGGGGTCCCTGGGGTCGCCCGATGGCGTCCCGATGCGGTGCGATCTCGTAGGTGGATCCGACGTGCTTGTCGAACCAGGCCGCCGTGGCGGGAACGAGTTCGTCTTCGACGAGGGCCTTGACCAAGGGCACATGCCTGCCCGCATGGAGTTGACGCTCGAACCAGGGGTCGTGGTACTGAAGGTTCTTCAGGACGTCTCCCGGGCCCGCTTTCCGACCCTTGGGCATCTTGTAGGAGTGTTCGCGCCCATCGGGGTGGATGTTCTCGCCGTTGCGCTGCCGCTCGAATAGCTGGTTCGAGAGCCTTGCCGCCCGTTCGTGCAATTCGTCGAACTCCTGCCCTTGCATGAAGCCACGCAGGATCACGAAACCGTCACGGTCGTAGGCGCGCTTGATCTCGGCAATCTCGTCGTTCGTCACGACTTGCGGGTCCGTCGAAAAAGACGCGGCAAACTAGCATGAAGGCCGGGTGGCCGGTAGGCGAACGCCATCGAACATCCCCCAAATGACCCCGTCGATCACTGCGTCCGCGCCCTGATTTGTCCTATGCTTACGCGCTTTGCCGCAGCGGTCCCAAGGAAAAACAGACAAATGCTCGACAGGTTCAAGGTTCCGGAAGACATCGCGGTTCGTGTCCCCGACGCCACCATGCGCGCCGTGGTGGAGCGCATCTTCACCGCCCTCGGCATGACCGGGCCGTACGCCGCCAAGTGCGCCGACGTCTTGATCTACGCCGACGTCCGGGGCATCGACTCGCACGGCGTCAGCAACATGATGCGGGCCTACGTCGCCGGGTTGAAGGGTGGCCACATCAATCCCACGCCGATCATGAAACGCGAACGCGACTTCCCCGCAGCGGTCGCCGTCGACGGGGACCGCGGCCTCGGATTGGGACAAGGCAAGGAACTCATGGAGTTGGCCATCGAGCGCGCCAAAGACAACGGCGTCGCCGTGGTCACGGCGGGCAACAGCGGCCACTACGGGCCGTCCGCCTACTTCGCCCACCTCGCCCTCGAACACGACATGATCGGCGTCTCGATGACCGCCGGCGGCGTCCAGGTCGCTCCCACCCACGGCGCCGAACCGCTGCTCGGACTGAACCCCATCGGCATCGCGGCGCCGTCGAGGAACGAGCCGCCGTTCATATTCGACGCGTCCATGAGCTCGGTCGCGGGCAACAAGATTCATCTCTTGAGGAGGGTCGGCGGCCAGGTGCTGCCTGGCTGGATCACCGACGCGGACGGGGCGCCCATCATGGAGGAAGCCGACGTACCTGACCGCTTCCTGATGCTGCCCCTCGGCGGCACCCGCGAAATCGGGTCGCACAAGGGCTTCGGACTCTCGATGCTCGTGGAAGTACTCTGCAGCGCGTTGACGGGAACCGGGGCCGGTCCCCACCGGCGCTACGGCTCAGCGCACTACTTCATGGCCTACAACATCGCCGCCTTCACCGACGTCGAGGCGTTCAAGACGGACATGGACGCCTACCTGCGGTCGATCCTCGACTGCAAGCCGGCGCCCGGCGAAACACGGGTGGTCTATCCGGGCATCCCCGAACACGAAGCCGAGATCGACCGACGCGCCAACGGCATCCCCTACCACCCGGAAGTGATCGAGTGGTTCAACGGCGTCATGGAGCAACTCGACCTCGAATCGCCCTTCTCGTAACCGCGACCGCGCCCACCCATGGGAAAGCATGGGAAAGGGACATCCACCCTTCGAGGAAAAAGGGACATCCACCCTTCGAGGAAAAAGGGACATCCACCCTTCGAGGAAAAAGGGACATCCACCCTTCGAGGAAAATGGGACATCCACCCTACGGCGGTGGGATAGGGAATCCACCAGCGAATCTCGCGCTGACCATGGCACCTAGTGTGGCGGCTCCAGGGAACGTGGCACTCTAGGGCAGCAGACCTGTGATCTGAGCTACTTCCGCTAAGTGCCTATTTTCTTGGGCAGCACGCCCTCACTTTTGCGTTGCGTGTTGCAGGGGGATACTGAGGGAGCGGCAGCTATGGTGGGTGCCACCGGAAGTCCAAGCAGGGGGGGGTCCCCGAAGACCCGAAAGGTGGATGTCCCTTTTTGGCCGTAGGGTGGATGTCCCCTTTTCGCCGTAGGGTGGATGTCCCCTTTCCCATCGCTTAGCGTCGCAGTTCACCCGTTTTCTGACGCCGGACATGATCGGGCGTGCTGACAAACGCTGCTAACATCGACCGATGGCCCACACCGACCGTGAAGCAGGGGTTCGTGCCCGGGAGATAGCGCTCCGCAACCGAGAGCGGACGGGTGGCGTGTTGCGCGCGTTGCGCGAGATCGTCGGCGAGCGGGGCCACATCGACCGAGCCGACGAGCATGTCGTGGCCGATGTGTTCAACTTGAGCCGCGCCGAGGTCCGCGGCATCGTCTCGTTCTACCACGACCTGAAAACGACACCCCAGCCGGGCGTCCAGGTCCGAGTCTGCCAGGCGGAAGCCTGCCAGTCGGTGGGTGCCAGGGAGCTGACCGCACGCGTCGAGGCGCATCTCGGGATCCAGCTCGGCGAGGCCAACGAGACGGTCTCCCTCGATCCGGTCTACTGCCTGGGTCTGTGCGCCCAGGCGCCTTCGATGATGGTCAACGGACGTGCCCTTGCCCGCGCCGACCTGCGCGACCTTGCCCAGGAGATACCGTCGTGACGGCGTACGTGCCTCTCGACACGTCCGCGGTCGCGGCCGGTGCCGACGACGTGGCCACCGCGCTCGTCGATGCCGACATCGACGTGGTACGCACCGGTTCACGCGGGATGTGCTGGGCCGAGCCGCTGGTTGAACTGGATGACTCAGGGAGCCGTCTTGGCTTCGCCAACGTCGCCCCCGGCGATGTCCCGGCGATCATCGAGCATCGCGAGCGTCATCCGAACTGCCTGGGCCCGCTGGACGGCATCGAGTATCTCCGCCGGCAGACCCGTGCGGTATTCGACCGGGCCGGCGACCGCCATCCACTGGACCTGGCGAAAACAACGGTTTTGGAAGACTGCCTGTTGCGGGATCCGGAGGCGATGATCGCGGAGGTCGAGACGTCCGGCCTTCGCGGCCGCGGCGGTGCCGGATTTCCCGCGCACATCAAGTGGCGTACCGTGTTCGACACGCCCGGCGAGCAGAAGTACATCGTCTGCAACGCCGACGAGGGCGACTCCGGGACCTTCGCCGACCGCCTGTTGATGGAGGGCGACCCGTACCGGCTGATCGAGGGCATGACCATCGCCGGTCTCGCCACTGGCGCGTCCCGCGGCTACGTCTACCTCCGCTCCGAGTACCCGGTAGCCGCCGGCATCTTCCAGTCCGCCCTCGACAATGCCTACGCCGCCGACCTCCTCGGTACCGACATCCTGGGCTCCGGCAAGGACTTCGATCTTGAACTCTTCATCGGCGCTGGGGCGTACATCTGTGGCGAGGAGACCTCACTGCTCGAGAGCCTCGAGGGCAAGCGCGGCGAGATTCGCGTCAAGCCTCCGGTACCGGCCGTCAGCGGTCTGTTCGGTGCGCCGACGCTTGTGCACAACGTGATCTCGTTCGCCGCCGTGCCCGCGATCATGAAACACGGAGGTACCTGGTACGCCGAGCTTGGCGTGGGGCGGTCCACGGGCACGATGGCTTTCCAACTCGCCGGCAACGTTCAGCGCGGCGGCCTCATCGAGGTGCCTTTCGGCATCACCATCGACGAGATCGTCAACGGCTTCGGCGGCGGCACGCGCAGCGGTCGTCCCGTGCGCACCATCCAGATCGGCGGGCCCCTCGGCGCCTATCTCAAGCCCGACGAATTCGACACGCCGCTCACCTACGAGGCGGTCGCGGAACTCGGGGCCGGCATCGGCCACGGCGGTATCGTGGTCTTCGACGACACCGTCGATCTCGCCCGCCAAGCCCACTACGCGTTCGAGTTCTGCGAGGTGGAGTCGTGCGGCAAGTGCACCCCCTGCAGGCTGGGATCCGTGCGCGGCAAGGAGACCATGGCGGCGGTCATGGAGGGTCGCGAGGTCGATTCGAAATTAACTATTATTGAAGACCTTTGCGAAGTGATGGAGACGGCGAGCCTCTGCCAGATGGGTGGCATGACGCCCATTCCGGTGCTGAGCGCGATTAAGCGGTTCCCCGAGGACTTTCGGCGATGACGATTTCGGTATCCGACTACGGCACGCCCCCGGTGGTGCATTACGTCGATCCGGCGCTGGTCGACAAGGCCGCATTCGCCCCTCCCGACGTGGAATCCGTCGAACTGGTGATCGACGGCGCGCCCATCGAAGTCCCCGCCGGCACTTCGATCATGCGCGCGGCCCGCGAATCCGGGTTCGACATCCCCAAACTCTGCGCCACCGACAGTCTCAACGCGTTTGGTTCGTGCCGGGTCTGTCTCGTCGAGATCGATGGCCGCCGGGGTCTCGTCGCGTCGTGCACCGAGCCCGTGCAGCCGGGCATGGTGGTTCGGACCCAGACCGAGCAGGTCGCCCGGGTTCGCAAGGGCGTGCTCGAACTGTACATCTCCGACCACCCCCTCGACTGCCTGACCTGTCCCGCCAACGGCGACTGCGAGCTGGAGGACGTTGCCGGCGCGGTCGGTCTACGCGACGTTCGCTACGAGCAAGGCGCCAACCACCTCGACGCCGTCAAGGACACGTCGAATCCCTACTTCCAGTTCGACCCCGCGAAGTGCATCGTGTGTTCGCGCTGCGTTCGCGCCTGCGACGAGGTTCAGGGCACCTTCGCGCTGACCATCGACGGCCGAGGCTTCGGCTCCAAGGTGGCCACCAGCACCGACGATTTCTTCGACTCCGAGTGCGTTTCCTGCGGTGCCTGCGTGCAGGCCTGTCCCACGGCCACCTTGGTCGAGAAGTCGGTGGTTGAGCACGGCGTGCCTGACCGCAGCGTCGACACCACCTGCGCGTACTGCGGCGTCGGCTGCTCGTTCCGCGCCGAGGTCAAGGGCGACGTGGTGGTGCGCATGGTGCCGCACAAGGACGGCAAGGCGAACCACGGCCACTCCTGCGTCAAGGGCCGCTTCGCCTGGGGCTACGCCAACCACCGGGACCGGATCACCGCGCCGATGATCCGCGAGTCCATCGACGACCCTTGGCGCGAAGTCGGCTGGGACGACGCCATCGAATACGCCGCCAAGCGCTTGAAGGATGTCCAGGAGCGCCACGGCAGGACGTCCATCGGCGGGATCACCTCGTCGCGCTGCACCAACGAGGAAGTCTGGGTGGTGCAGAAGATGGTCCGCGCCGCGTTCGGCAACAACAACGTCGACACCTGCGCCAGGGTCTGCCACTCGCCCACCGGCTACGGTCTGCGCCAGACCTACGGCACGTCGGCGGGTACGCAGAACTTCGACTCGGTGCAATACGCCGACGTCATGGTGGTGATCGGCGCCAATCCCACCGAGGGCCATCCGGTGTTCGCCTCGCAGATGAAGCGGCGTCTCAGAGAGGGCGCAAAGCTCGTTGTCTGCGACCCACGCCGAATCGACCTGGTGCGCACGCCGCACATCGAGGCGACCCACCATCTGCCGCTGCAGCCGGGCACGAATGTGCCGTTGATGAACGCCTTCGCGCACGTAGTGGTAACCGAAGACCTCGTCGACCACGACTTCGTCGCCAAGCGCTGCGACACCGCCTCCTTCCGCGAGTGGCTGGACTTCGCCCGCGACGCCGCCAACTCGCCGGAGGCCGTGAGCGACATTCTCGGCGTACCGGCCGAGGACATACGCGCCGCCGCCCGGCTCTACGCCACGGGAGGCCGTTCGGCGATCTACTACGGCCTCGGCGTCACCGAGCACAGCCAAGGCTCGACCATGGTGATGGCCATGGCGAACCTGGCCATGGCAACGGGCAACATCGGCGGACCCGGGGTCGGCGTGAACCCGCTGCGCGGCCAGAACAACGTCCAGGGCTCATGCGACGTGGGTTCGTTCCCGCACGAGTACTCGGGCTACCGGCCGGTGGCCGACGACGCAGTCCGCGCCGAGTTCTCCGCCCACTGGCAGGTCGATCTCGACCCGGAGCCCGGCTACCGCATTCCGAACATGCTCGACGAAGCCTGCGCCGGCAACTACAAGGGCATCTACATCCAGGGCGAGGACATCGCCCAATCGGATCCGAACACCCAGCACGTCGAGGCCGCCTTGGGCGCCATGGAGTGCGTCGTGGTTCAGGACCTGTTCCTCAACGAGACCGCCAAGTTCGCCCATGTTTTCCTGCCCGGCTCGTCGTTCCTCGAGAAGGACGGCACGTTCATCAACGCCGAACGGCGCATCAACCGCGTACGGGCCGTCATGCCGTCCAAGGCCGGGATGCAGGAGTGGGAGGCGACCCAGGCGCTGGCCAACGCCATGGGCTACCCGATGGCCTACACCTCGGTGGAGGAGATCCTCGCCGAGATCGCCGAGCTCACGCCCATCTTCGCCGGCGTCACTTTCGATCTCATAGACCGCGAAGGCAGCGTGCAGTGGCCCTGCAACGACACGGCCCCGCTGGGCACGCCGGTGATGCACCAGGAGGAATTCGTTCGCGGCAAGGGCCAGTTCATGGTCACGGAATACCAGCCGACCCCCGAACGGGCGAACCGCAAGTTCCCGTTGCTGCTCACCACCGGCCGCATCCTGACCCAGTACAACGTCGGTGCCCAGACCCGGCGCACCGACAACGTCGAATGGCTTGACGAGGACGTGCTAGAAATCCATCCGGCCGACGCCGAGACACGCGGCGTGCGCAACGACGACTGGGTGTCGGTGACCAGCCGAATCGGCGAGATCACCCTGCGCGCCACGGTCACCGAACGCGTCGTGCCCGGCGTCGTCTACACCACCTTCCACCATCCGGAAACCGGCACCAACGTGGTGACCACGGAGCTCTCCGACTGGGCGACCAACTGCCCCGAATACAAGGTCACCGCCGTCGAGGTACGTCCTGCCAATCACCGTTCCGACTGGCAGGATCGCTTCGCGGATCGCGCCAGGACGCAGGCTGCAGCCTTGGCGGCGGCCGGCCCGGCGGCGCGGTCGGAGGCGTCACCCACGGCACCGGGAAGCACAAGCGGACCGGCTGCGGCCTGAAACGGGCCAAGGACTCCCCCACGTCCTCCCCACGAACCATTCCCGCAGCCCCGTCACCGGCGCAGAGTCTGCGCGTCGGCGTCGAGTTCCATGGGCGCGACAACGACGAAGACACGGATCTGGTCACGGTCGAGGAACCGATGGAGATCCGACTGGGGTTCCAGGGCTCCGAGGGACCGACGGAACAGAGCATCTCGGTGACGATGCGAACGCCGGGAAACGACTTCGATCTGGCGGTCGGGTTCCTGTTCACGGAGGGCGTAATCGCCGATCCCGGAGACGTCCACAACATCGAGCATTGCGGACCACCTAGCCCGGACAAGGGTATTCGCAACGTCGTCAAGGTGGACCTTGGAGAGCATGTCCGCTTCGATCCCGGACACCTGCTGCGCCACTTCTTCACGTCGTCGAGCTGCGGCGTCTGCGGCAAGGCGTCCCTGGATGCCGTGCGGGTCCAGATTCCGCCAGGCGAACGCGGCGACTTCGCTATCGCTGCTGCGGATCTGAAACGCCTCCCCGCCACCCTGCGGGCCGCGCAGACCGAGTTCGACCGCACCGGCGGATTGCACGCCTCCGCCTGTTTCGACACCGAGGGACGCATCCACCGCGTGCGCGAGGATGTCGGCCGGCACAATGCGTTGGACAAGCTGATCGGATCCTTTCTGACGGAGGGTCTCGACGACGGTCCGGCACCGCTGTCCGGATTCGGCATCCTGCTCTCGGGGCGCGCGAGCTTCGAGCTGATCCAGAAGGTGGCCATGACCCGCGCCGCGTTCGTGGCCGCCGTCGGCCCACCGTCGAGCCTGGCCGTGGAGTTGGCTGCGGAGCTCGGCATTACGCTGGTGGGATTCCTAAAGGCCCGGACCTTCAACGCCTACGTCGAGCCCGGGCGCATCGTTTGAGCATTCCGCCAACTACGGCGGTCGTACTGTGCGGCGGGCGCGGCAGCCGGCTGGGCGGGGTGGACAAGCCCTTGGTGGAGTTGGCGGGAAAGACCCTGCTCGCGCGCCTGATCGAACGCCTGGAACCCCAGGTGGACGCAGTTGTGCTGTCCGGTGTGCGCGAACGACGGGACTACGAGGCTCTCGGCTACCCGCTGGTCGAGGATGGGGATCGGGACCAGGGACCCTTGGCGGGCATCGTCTCAGCACGCAGCGTCGTTCGCACGCCCTGGATCCTGACGACGCCGGTCGACACGCCCTTTCTGCCCCTGAACCTCGTGTCGAGCCTCGCGCCCACCTGTCAACGAACCGGCGCGGCGGTGGTCACGGCCGGCGGACATCGGCAGAACCTCGCCATGCTGCTCGACCCGGACCGGGTGGAATCGCTTGCCCGCTTCTACACCGGCGGCGGACGCGCCGTACACCGCTGGCTGGCGGCACACGGCGTGGAGGAGGTAGAGCTCCCCGCGGCCGGCTTCTTCAACATCAATACGCCCGACGACCTCGCGCGGGCAGGCGAATTGTTGCCTACTCTTGAACGAACGGTTGCCACGCGCCAAGGCAGTAGCGTACCATAAACTGTACAGCTACTCGAGAACGGGTCATGGAGCGCGTAATCAACTACACCGAAGCCCGCCGGAACCTGAAGTCCGCCCTGGACGCCGCCGTCGACGACCGCGTCACCATCGTCATCACGCGCAAGGCCGGAGAACCCGTCGTGATGATGGCCAAGTCCGAACTCGACGCCATCCTCGACACATTCCACCTACTCCGCTCGCCCGCCAACGCCAAAAGACTCCGCGACGCCATCGCCGAGGTCGAAGAGGGCGAGGCGTTGCCGGTCAGGATCGTCGACGGCTTCGTCGAAGAGCAGTGAGCCTTGGCCCAACGCGAGCCGGGCATCGCGTTCTCGCGCCAAGCCTGGGAGGACTATCAGTACTGGGTCAGGGCGGATCCGAAAATCGCACAGCGGATTGCACGACTGATCGCGGACTGTCTGCGCGATCCGAAGTCCGGCATGGGGAACCCTGAACCACTGAAATACGAGCTGAGCGGCTACTGGTCCAGAAGAATCACCCAGGAACACCGCCTGGTGTACCGGCTGGAGAATGACACGTGCACGGTTGTTCAGTGCCGCTACCACTATTGAGTCATTGCGGAGCACCGCAACGGGCGACAGCCGGGGTCGACAGGACGCGCGGTCGCCCTCCCCTAGCGCATACTGGCGTCAATCAGTCCAGCGCCGGATTGGGCGACTCCTGCTCCAGCGTTACCTCCAACGGGTTGGGCTGGTGCTCCCGGTTCGCCCCGCTTGCCAAGTCGGCGGCAGAACCGATCAGCCCCGTCGGAACGTGCACGCGGTCCCCGAGCGTTCGCTTGTTCTTCTGAACCGGCACGGATTTCACGCTCACGGTCCGGGTAACGTAGCCTTCCTTGCGCACGGTGACCACGAAGTCCCCCCGCCGGGCGACCTTGACGGCGCACGGCGTCGTGCACTCCCAGCCGGTGGTGGAGAACACTTCAGCGCCGCTCGGCGTGCTGCGCACGACGAACGTCTCGGTCGGGCCGCGCTGGACGGTCGCGCACCCACCGATACCCAGTGCCAGCAATACGAGGGTCAGATGACAATGGCGCACTTCGCACCTCCGCCTTGTGATCCTGAACTTCCGTATCATGCCGACACATCAGGGGGATTGGAAAGACCATGCTGGACATCCGCGCCGGGGGGCCCGTCACGACCATCAGCCTCGGCGGTCGGCTGATCGACTACCCGATGCTGGAGGCGTTGCGCGAAGCCGTGACGGCCGCCGCCAGCGACGACGACGTGCGGGCGCTTGTCCTTGACTGCAAGAGCGGCGGCGACGACTGGAGCAACATGGGCGATTGGCCGCAACGCCTCGCGCATCGGCATCCGAGCGGATCCCACGGGCCCGGGCCGTTGCCGGAACAGGACGCCATCCGGGCGCTCCGGGAGTTCATGAAGCCGACGCTGGCTCTCGTCCACGGCGAGGTCCTGGGCCTCGCGCTGGACCTCGCATGCGTTTGCGATATCCGCCTCGCCTCGTCAAGCGCTCGCATCGGCGATCCGCGCATCCACCAAGGACGTGCCGCCGCCACCGGGATCACCTACCTGCTGCCCAAGCTGATCGGTCAATCCCAAGCCATGCGCATCCTGCTCCTGGGCGAGGATGTCGACGCCGCCGAGGCGAAGCGCATTCAACTGGTCCACGAAGTCGTGGACGACAACCGCTTCCAGGCTCGCGCACAGGAACTGGCGGACGAGATCGCCAAGCTCCCGACCCGATCCTGGGAAGTCCACAAGCTGCAGGTCCTGCCGCAGCTCGATCTGCCCTTCGACGCCGCCATGGTGCATTCGCTGGGCATCCGCCAGACCCACGTGATCGAGGATCGCCTGGAGGGCATGAAGGCTTGGCGCGAACGCCGGCCGCCGGAGTTCAAGGGCCGATGAGCGACGCTTCGGCGTTTGTCGTCGAGGACGATGGCCCGGTCCGCCACCTCGTCCTCAACCGGCCGGACAAGCTGAACGCGCTGGACCTCGACCAGCACGTGCGCATCAAGGCCGCCGTCGAGGCGTCCACTGAAACGGAATCGGTGCGCGTCCTGGCACTCTCCGGGAACGGCCGCGCCTTCTGCGCCGGCGATGACCTCACCGCCGGCGCCCCTGAGGGCGAAGATCCCCTCGTCGGCCGGCGGGTGGATCTCGACCTCGGCACCGGTCCCGCTTTCCTGCTCGAGACCGCCGCCACGCTGCGTGCCTGTCCCAAACCCACCGTGGTCCTGCTGCACGGCCACGCCTTGGGATCGGGCTACGACTACAGCCTGTCGTGCGACTTCCGCGTCGCCACTGCGGACGTCAACTACGGCGACCCGCGCATCCACCGCGCGCTGTGGGCCGCCGAGGGCTGGTCCTACAAGCTTCCGCGTCTCACCAACCAAGCGAGTGTCACCCCCATCGCCTACCTGGGTGAGACGATGGACGGGCGCACCGCCCATGGGTTCGGCCTCGTGCACCGCGTGTACCCGGCCGGTGCGGACCTGCGCGTCGAGGCGCGAGCGTTCCTCGAGGAGTTGGCGGCTCTGGACCCGACTGCCTACGCGGACACGAAAGCGCGGATTCTGGCGTCGGTCGATCTCGGCTTCGAGCAGGCGATGGCATTCACGCCTTGAGATCGGCACACCAACGGGAACGAAGATGATCTACGAGATCCGCAACTACCACTACGAACCCAGCGTCATCGAGCAGTACCGGGAGTGGGCCATCGGCAAGGCCCTGCCCTACATCCGCGCCCACCTCGACGTGGTCGGCTTCTGGGTGAACATCGACGAGCCACCGCAGGTCGGTGGCATGCCTCTCGACGAGTTGGGTTCCGCCACCGTCACCTGGATCATCCGCTGGGATGACGTGGAAACCCGGCAGCGCGTGATGCCGCAAGTGTTCGGGTCGGCCGAATGGCGCGAGATCATGGCCGAGAATCCGGGCCAGGAGAACTACCACCGCACGGAGGCCAAGTTCGCCGAGGCGCTTTGACGCCGAACGGGCAAGCGCGCTTAACCGAGACGGTGTCGCTCCGGACGTCAGAGCGGTCCGGGTCCTTCGCGATCCGTCAACAGCCAACGGATCATCGGCAGATGCTGTCGCCCGACGAAGATCTCGTCTCCGACGAGGAACGTCGGCAGCATGAACACGCCCCGCCCGCGTACCGAATCCCGGTGCGCCGCCAGTTCCGCCGCGAAGTCGAAGCCTTCGAATCCCGGCGCGCCCGAGCCCCGGAGCACGCTCGCGATCGCATCGCCGTCCTCTATGTCCAGGCGTCCAGCCCAGAACTCGCGCATGACGTGTCGGTTGTATTCCCGCGCGACGCCGTGACGGTTGGCCCACAGCCCGCCCGCACAGGCCACGGTCGAGTCGACGCCGTCGGCATCGCGGTTCACGTCGATGCCCTGCCAACGGGCGTAGCGGGCGGTGTCGTTGGCGAAGTACTCGGCGCGCACGCGCGTGTGGCGTTGGCCAACGGTCTCGTTGTCCCGATCCGGAAGCGGCGCATCGCGCGCAGCCGTCGGCAACGGCAACCACTCGATGTCGACACCCAGATCGTCGGCCAGCGCGCAGGTCGGTTCCAACGCCAGTAGGGAGGCCGCGTTGGCGTAGTCGAAAGCGAAGCCGATCACGGCGACTCGAACCGGTCGTAGGCGATGTCGGGCGGCGGGCCTTGCCGGCCGCCGAGCATCCAGCGCACGGCGGGAAGGTGCTCCCGCCCGAAGAAGACCTCGCCGTCGATCACGTAGCTCGGTACGCCGAACAGGCCCGCGGGGTGCAGTACGGACTGCAGTTCGTCGTGCTCCCGTCGGCCCGCATCCGCGAGGTATTCGCGAAAGCCGGATGCGTCGCCGCCCGCCTCGGCAACCACGCCGGCCACCACGTCCGGATCCTCGATGTCCAGATCGCGACGCCAGAAACGTTCGTAGACGATATCCATGTAGCTTCTGAGGACGGCGCGATCCGCCTGCCGCGTCCACAGCATGCCGATGGAGGCAAGCGACGAGTCCCAGATCTTCTTCGGGCCATAGATCAGGATGTCCTTAAGCCGCGCGTAACGCTTGGCATCCTGGTAGGCGTAGCGAACGCCCTGCCATTGGCGCGGGGTACGGTTCTCCTCCACCACCTTGCCGGCGTCGTTCACCTTGGCGGAACCGAGGAAGCTCGGGATGTTGAGCGTCAGCGGCCGCCAGTCGATGGCAATCCCGAAGTCCGCTTCGAGTTGCCAGGTCGGATCCTTGGCGAGGTAGGCGTAGGGACTCTTGAAGTCCATGTAGACGATGAGGGGAGCAGCGGATCGCAGCGGGTGCATGTCGTGGGCGTGTCCTTCTTCGTCTGCAGCGGTTGCGGTTCAGCGGAATGTCGAAGTTCGACCGGCTTCAAGCATAATAGCTGCAACCAACGAGTTCCCTGGGGGGGAAGAAACGTGAAGTCACCCATCTGCGACATGCTGGGCTGCGAGTTCCCACTGGTCGCCTTCAGCCACTGCCGCGACGTGGTCGCGGCGGTCTCCAACGCCGGCGGATTCGGCGTGCTCGGCGCCGTCGGCCACTCGCCGGAGACGCTGGACATCGAACTGTCCTGGATCGACGACCAGGTCAACGGCAAGCCCTACGGCATCGACCTGCTCGTGCCGACGAGCCTAGACAGCAAGGAGGAGGCGCTGGCGGCCGAGGAGATCCGCGCGCGCATTCCGCCGGAGCACAAGGAGTACGTGCGCAACCTGCTCGCTCAGTACGACATTCCTACGGACGACCTGTACGTGGAACAGCCGCGCGCCGGGGTCGGCGACAACATGCGCGAAAAGGGCGCGTCCATCGTCCTCGACGCCGCCTTCTCGCATCCCATCAAGCTGGTGGCCAACGCACTCGGTGTGCCACCGCCGTTCATGCTCGAGAGAGGCAAGCGCGAAGGCGTTCCGGTTGCCGCGCTGTGCGGCGCCCGTGAACACGCCATCAAGCACGCCGAGGCGGGTGTCGACATCCTGGTCGTCTCCGGCACCGAGGCAGGTGGTCACTGCGGGGAGGTCTCGACACTGGTGTTGATCCCCGAGGTGATCGAATCGACCGCCCCCTACGGAGAGATTCCCATCCTCGCCGCGGGCGGCATCGCCACCGGTCGCCAAATGGCCGCCGTCATGGCCATGGGCGCCCACGGGGCTTGGACCGGATCGGTCTGGCTGACGACCGCCGAAGCGGAGACCGCGCCCGCGGTGAAGGAGAAGTTCCTTGCCGCCAGTTCCCGGCAGACCGTGCGTTCGCGCAGCCGCACGGGCAAGTACACGCGCCAACTGCGTTCGCCGTGGACCGACGCCTGGCACGCGGAGGAGGCGCCCGACCCGCTGCCGATGCCGCTGCAGGCACTCATCAGCGAGCCCGCCCTCGGCAAGATCGCCCGCCTCGCGGAGACAGGTCACCCCGGCGCCAAGCAGTTGACGACGTACTTCGTCGGCCAGGCCGTGGGACTCATGAACCAGGTGCAGACTGCCCGTCAGGTGGTCTACGACTTCATGGAGGACTTCCTCGAAGCCTCCGAGCGCCTAAGCGGCTTCACCGAGGACGACGCGGCGTAACACGCCAAGGACCAGCCGGATGAGCTGGCAGAAGGAGGTCGACGAACTCCGCGAGCAGGTCGACTTCGCGAAGGATATGGGCGGCGCGGACAGCGTCGCCTTCCATCACTCCCGCGGTCGGCTGACGGTCCGCGAGCGGATCGCGCTGCTCGAAGATCCCGGCACCTTCCACGAGGTGGGCGCGATCGCGGGCACGGCGCAGTGGCAGGACGACTCCGTCGTCGGGCTGAAGCCTGCGAACTCCGTTGCCGGAACGGTGCTGATCGACGGCCGCAAGGTCGCGGTCTCCGGCGGCGATTTCACGATCCGAGGCGGTGCCGCCGATGCCGCCGTAGGCAACAAGGGCGGCTTCGCGGAGCAGTTCGCGCTACAGGCGCGAATCCCCTACGTGCGCCTGCTCGACGCCACCGGCGGTAGCGTCAAGACCTTCGAGAAGATGGGCCGCACCTACCTGCCGGGCAATGCCGGCACGAATCACTCGGCGTCGCTGCTGCAGTTCGTGCCGGTCGTTTCCGCCGTGCTCGGTTCCGTGGCCGGATTGCCGGCTGTGCAGGCGTGCCTCTGCCACTTCAACGTGATGGTGCGCAACACCAGCCAGGTGTTCGTCGCCGGGCCCAAGGTCGTCGAGCAGGCCACCGGGCAGGTCATAACCAAGGAGGATCTCGGCGACGAGCGCATCCAGGTCAAGAACGGTGTGGTCATGAATCTCGCGGAAGACGAGGCCGACGCCATCGCCCAGATCCGGCGGTTCCTCTCGTACCTGCCGGCAAACGTCTGGGAGGCACCCCCGGTCATCGAATCCGAGGACGATCCCCAACGTCGAGAGGAGTCGCTGGTCTCGGCGGTGCCGCGCAACCGGCGCCGCATCTACGATCCCCGGTTGATCCTGGACGCGGTGCTCGACAAGGACAGCTTCTTCGAGATCGGTCCCTACTACGGTCGTGCGCGCGTCACGGGTCTCGCCCGCGTAAACGGTCACCCCGTCGGTGTCATGGCCAACCATCCGAAGTACAACGGCGGTTCCATGGACATCGCCACCGGCGAGAAGACCATCCGCCTGATCGAGCTCTGCGACACCTTCCACCTGCCGCTGGTGTATTTCGCGGACGAACCCGGCTTTTCCGTGGGCCGGGCGCAGGAGGAACTCGGCATCGTTCGCGCCGGCGCGCGGGTGGTGACCACGCTCACCCAGAGCAAGACGCCCTACATCTGTTTCGTGCTGCGCCAGCTATACGGAGTGGCCGGCGGTCTGCACCAGCGCGGTGGCGATGGTCTCTACCGGCGCTATTGCTGGCCGTCGACGCACGGCGGCTCGATGCACATAGAGGGTGGCACCGCCATCGCCTACAAACGGGACATCGAGAACGCGCCGGACCCGGAGGCGCGTCGTCAGGAGATCGAAGCCCGCTTACAGGCGATCTCGTCGCCGTTTCGCAACGCCCACGCGTTCGGCATCGAGGAGATCATCGATCCGCGGGATACGCGGCCGCTGTTGGCGGACTTTGTTGAAGACGCCTGGAAGGTGGTGAAGACGCAGTTGGGGCCGGGGAGCGGGCCTAGCTATCGGCCTTGATCTAGTGAGGGGCTTCAGCGAGAGGCACCGACAATCATTCACTGACGGACCAGTGGGGCCCTGACCCATCTTTGGCTTCGTCGCCTCGGACGGATGCAGCGACGTAGTCACGACGTGCCGCGATGTTGCCCTGTTGTTAGCAGACGACGCGTGGCCGAGGTCGCGTGAACTCCACAATCGCATTGCTCTGAATTCGCGTTTTCCACCGCCTGCCCACCGACGCTTTGCTGTCTGAGGGGATTGCGTCCGTGGACAGGCCGTGGAAAACGCTACTCGGTTGAACCTTGGCCCGGGCGGCTCCCGCGATCCACTGGGCCGCTGACCCTATAGCGACCTGTTCAAGGATCTTCGGGTGCTCCCGTCGAATTGTCCGATTCCTGTGCGACATATTTTCAATGAAAACAATGACGAACAGCATAGATACTGCTATTATATACAGTATCGATTCTGCCTCTCGACCCGACGGTAAAGATCATGTTCCAGCCCGCCGAAGAACCCCACCAGTACCCCGAATTCACGCCCGAACAAGCGGCCCATTCCCGCCTTGAAGGAGCCCCGGATCTGGATTTCATCCCCGACGATCCCGCCGAACTGCGCTCGGCTGTCACGGACATGGCGGCCCATATCAACCTCGCCGACTGGCGGTTCATCAAGCTCATCGCCGCCATGGACCGGCGGCGCGGCTGGGACGAACGCGGCTACTGCAATCTCGGCAACTGGCTGGACCACCGTTGCGGACTCGGACCCTGCGCCGCCCGGGAGCGCATCCGCATCGGGCGGGCGCTGGCGCGGCTGCCGCGCATCGATGCGGCGTTCCGCGACGGGGTCCTGAGCTACTCCAAGGTGCGGGCCATCACCCGGGTGGCCACGCCGACGACCGAAGCGATGTTGCTGGCGATCTCCGGGCGGAGCAGCGCGGCGCAGCTCGAAAGCCTGGTCAGAACCTACGAAAGGGTCGACGGGGACGACGGGGAACAAATCCGCACCGAGGAGCGGCGGGCTTTGAGTTGGCGCTACGAGGACGGCATGCTGGTGGTCACCGCGGCGGTGCCGGCCGAGCGGGGCGCGCTCCTGATCAAGGCGCTGCAGAAGATCGTCGATGCCCGGACCGACGAACGGGAGGCGTACTATCAAGCCCTGCTGGCGGGGGAGCGCGATACCGATGCTGCGGCGGCGGACGCAGACTTGGCTAGTGGCGAACCGGCGGATGCCGAACCCATCGTCGAGCTGACGGTGCCTGAACCGGTCTCAAGCAGCGAGACACACGGTTCCGCAGAAATCGCGGCTGCCGCGAATGGCCGACACAAGGAGGACGCCGTGGCCCTACCCACGGTGACCGCCGACGATTCCGGCGATGTTTCCGCTGAAACGGCCTGCGCGACCGGGGATGTGGCCGGTGACCTACCCGCCGAGGTGGACGACCTCCCGGCCTCGTTGGTGTTCGAACTCTCCAACACGAGACAACGTTACGCCGACGCGCTGGTGGACATGGCGGAGCACTACCTCACGAACGGTCCCAGCTGCCGGGAACGGCGTACCGGCCAGCGCTACGAGGTGGTGCTCACCATCGGCCGCAACGAACTCGCCGGCCAGCCGACGATAGGCGGAGCCCGCTACTTCGTCGACCCGGACTGGGGCATCGACGAAGAGGACGCCCGCCAGATCGCCTGCGATGCCGACCTAACGGAGTTCATCCAGGATGCGCAGGGGAATCTGTTGAACTACGAACGCCGACGGCGCGTCGTCCCGGCGCGGTTGTTACGGGCCTTGAAGCTGCGCGACCACAACCGCTGCCGGTTCCCTGGCTGTCCGCACCAGCGCCATGTCGAAGCGCATCACGTCGAGCACTGGATCGACGGTGGCGAGACGCGGCTGGACAACCTGGTGCTGCTGTGCAGCGCGCACCACCGGCTGCTGCATCACGGTGCCTTCCACATCACGGCCGAGGACGATGGCTTCGTATTCGTCAGCCGGGACGGCGAGGTGATCGAACCGGCGTTGCGGCCTCAATTCGCGGGCGTTTCACGGGGTGTTTCCGAGGGAACGCAACTGCTAGAACCCACCCTGGCCCGCATGGCTCACCAAGAGATCTACCGGTGTTGACCGGCCGAGACATCCGGTGGAGGTTCACGGAACTCCCGGCCCGAACTCTCGGCAGCCAAGCGACGCTCGTACCACTCGCGCCATTCCGCCATGGCCTCCGCCCGGCCCTCTTCCCGGCCTTCCGCCTTGTGCGCCTCGATGACCGGAATAACGAACCGGTTCGCCAGGGTTTCGTATAGGGTCATCAACAGTCCTCCTGTGGTGTTCACCGCACGCGTCAGCACCATCGAGACAATCGCGATCGCGACGCCCACGGTGGCGAATTCAGTTAGTACATCGAGCCCGAACTCGCCCCGGTCCCGCCAGGCCGCGTTCGATCCCACGGGCGGCTCATACGGGGTCTTATAGACGATGAAAGCAAGTGCCACAAGCCAGAGTACACCGACGATGCGGAAGAACGTCCGGGCATCGCGAGCCTTGATGCTCCAGATCGACACGTGGTCGTCGAGCCGGGGGGTCGCCGAAGGTAAGAGTCTCGTCCACTTCACGGTCGGCCTCCCGCAGGGCGAGACAACGTCATGTTCAACCGATCCGTCATAGCTCCCGCCGGACCCGCAGGAAGCTCGCGAAACGCGGAAGTCCGCTACCGGTCTTGCCGTGGTACTTGTACGTGACCGTCGCCCCGATGGGCGGCGGCGAGCGGCGCGTTTCGTCGGAGAAGCCGGTGCCCAGCCTGAACCGACGACCGTCGGGCATTTCGACCAATAGCGAGCCCATCATGCCGGTGTACTTTCCCTTGCCTGGGAGATGGGCGACGACGACGGCTTCGGCATCCTGGTGCGTCTTCAACTTCAACAGGTCGTCGGAACGGCCCGCCAGGTAGCGCGATCCTCCGCGGCGCAGCATGAGGCCCTCGCCGCCTTGGTCGACGACGTGGTTCAGTAGCGCCGTCAGTTCGTCGAGATCACCGACCCGAAACTGATCGACCGGCGCAATCCGCAAGGGGTCGAGTCCGGCAAGCAGTTCCTTCATGCGGGCAAGACGCTCGTCGAAAACCCCGGGATGCGCCGGCAGGTCGAACACCATGTAGCGGATGTTCCGCCACGGGTCGTCCTCCGGGACGTGACGGCGGACGATGCCCGAGAGTGTTTCGAACGTGCCCCGGCCCATCCACAGTTCGCCGTCGAGCGGAACCCCTGGGAATCCGCCGACGAACCATGCCGGTGCGACGAACCGGTTGCCGCGTCGCGAAACCAGCGCCTCGCCGTCCCAGAATGCCCGCACGCCGTCCAGCTTCTCGCTCACCCAGTAATCGGCCAGATCGATGTCGTTCCGATAGGAGTTGGCCAACGACAGTGCGGGCGGCTCGATCTCGGTCGCCACCAGGGTCTGGGGGCCGGACGCCAAGAAGGCGATGACGAGGAATCTCAGGTAGTGAGAGACGCATCTCATAGGAACTCCAAGGGCACAGGGTCTAGAGCCAACAGTCGCATTGCGGAAGGCCACCCGAACAGCGGACGGCAACCTCGGATCAGGTGGGAATGCGACGCATGCGGCTGTAAGCGCTTGCCTACACGCGCCCTGGAGCGTTCGAGACTTGGACCGCTAGAGCACTAAGAGATCACGAGAGATAAAACGCGATGTCGCCCGAGCCGGCAGCCGCCACTGCGACCCCGAGCGGCGGCTCCCAAACCAAACACCTGCCGCGCGCTAAGAAGCGACCAGTCCCGGGGGAGTTCTACCACCCTAGGGCCGTGAGCACATACTCGGCACCTAGCCTGTAGCCGTTGTAGATCACCATGACGACCGAGACAGCGACTGTTGCGGCGATACAACGGCGGAGCGTCTTGTCTGTCATTTGGAGCAGAGTAGCACGTCGGCGTGTGATGACTGGAGCCGGACGGATTGGTTAGCATCTTCCGGCCACGCGCTGCATTGGAGTCCAATTGACCTCCCCCGAACGACACGCCTGGACCGACGAGGCCATGGAGGCCGCGCTCGCCGAAGCCCATGTCCCATCGCTCATCACCGCGCTGGTGCACTTGACGGGCGATGAGTCCTTGCTGCGCGGCGAGGAGAAACCCACCAGTCAGTTGTTCGGCGACCCCCAAGGCGGGATCTCTCCAGAACAACAAACGCAGATACGACGGCGAGCGCTAGATGCCCTCAAGGCACATCGGGACGCCGGCTTCCCGGACCTTCCCGCACCGCGTCCGGAGCTGGTCAAGGAGATGGTGGACTTCATCACGGGTGTCGAACTCGACGATGCCTACGGCGATTTCCTGATGTCCGAACTCAAGATCTTCGACGAGGATCCGTATCGCGTGTCCCTGGACGACCTTCCATGCGACGCCCGGCGCGACTTCCACGTCCTCGTGATCGGCGCCGGCATGTCAGGCATCCTGGCCGCCATCCGCTTGAAGCAGGCCGGCGTGGGCTTCACCGTCGTCGACAAGAACGCGGGGGTTGGAGGCACCTGGTTCGAGAACCGCTATCCCGGTTGCCGGGTGGACTCGCCGAACCATACCTACTCCTATTCCTTCGCGCCGGAGGACTGGCCTCAGCACTTCTCGCCCCAACGGGTTCTCAGAGCCTACTTCGAGCGGATCGCAACGGAACACGGGATCCACGACAAGGTACGTTTGGGTACGGAAGTCCTGGAAGCGCACTACCGAAGTTCCGGCGAGTGGCAGGTCAAGGTCCGCGGCCCCGACGGGGAGTCGACGCTCACCGTCAATGCGATCATCAGCGCGGTGGGGCAGCTCAACCGCCCCAAGCTGCCCGAAATCGACGGACGTGACAGCTTCCGCGGTCCCGCCTTCCACACCGCGCAATGGCAAGCCGAACACGATCTCGAGGGCAAACGCATCGTTGTGATCGGCACCGGTGCGAGCGCGTTCCAAACCGTCCCCGAGATCGCCAAGGTCGCCGCCCGGGTGACCGTGTTCCAGCGCACACCGCCCTGGGTGTCCCAGCGCCCCGACTACCACGCGCCGATCTCCGACGCCAAGCACTGGCTGTTGAACGAAGTTCCGTTCTACGGCAAGTGGTACCGGTTCTGGATGTTCTGGACCACCGGCGAAGGTCTGCTGTCCATGGTCCGGCGGGATCCGGATTGGGACGGCCATGCCGATGGTGCGGCGAATGGCGAGCGGTCGGTGAGCGAGGCCAATGACCGGCTACGGGCGATGCTGACGGCAAACGTCGAGCGCATGGTCGGTGACGATCCGGAACTCTTCGCCAAGTGCCTTCCCGGTTATCCGCCCGCCGGCAAGCGGATGCTCATCGACAACGGACACTGGTTCCGGGCGCTCAAACGGGACAACGTGGAACTGGTCACGGATCCCATCGCCCGCATTGTGCCGGAGGGTGTCGAGACCAAGTCCGGTCGGCACGTCGACGCCGATGTGATCATCTACGGCACCGGGTTCCACGCCAGCCGGCTGCTGTTCCCCATGAAGCTCTACGGCAAGAGCGGCGTCGAACTTCGCGAGCACTGGGGCGCCGATCCGCGCGCCTACCTCGGCATTGTGATGCCGGACTATCCGAACCTGTTCTGCTGCTACGGCCCGAACACCAACATCGTCGTCAACGGCAGCATCGTGTTCTTCTCGGAATGCGAGGTTCGCTACATCATGGGTTGCCTGAAACTCCTGATCGAACGCTCCGTTGCCGAAGATGGGGACCTGCTCCCCGCCGCCATGGACTGCAGGCAGGACATCCACGACGCCTACAACGAGAGGATCGACGCCGGCAACCTGGGGATGGCGTGGGGCTCGCCCGACGTTCGAAGCTGGTACAAGAACCAGCACGGTCGCGTCACGCAGAATTGGCCCTTCACGCTGCTCGACTTCTGGAAGCAGACACGGGCACCAGACCCGGAGGACTACACCTTCACCTAAGTCCTGCGGTATGACCACCGAGTTCGACAAGGCTCTTGCGGACGTCGTAGCCCGCGAGATCTCCGATTGCACGGGACTCGTCTCGGTCGAACGGCTGTCGGCCGGTGCCAGCCAGGAAACCTACCGGCTCGTGATCTCCACGGGGGGTGGTGAACGGCTGCTGTGCCTACGCCGGCAGCCGGGGGGCGTGCGCATCCCCGCGAGCGACTTCCACACCGTCGGATCGGCCACCGAGGCGATGTTGATCACCGCTGCCCGGGATGTGGGTGTCCCCGAACCCGAGGTCCACTACGTACTGACCGAGGCCGACGGTCTCGGCGAGGGATTCCTGATGCAGTGGCTCCCGGGCGAGACGCTCGGCTCGCGGATCGCTCGGTCTTCCGCGTTCGACCGGGTCCGGCCCTCCCTAGCGCGCCAGTGCGGCGAGATCCTGGCTCGGATCCACGCGATCGACGTCGATGCGGTGGGCTTAAGCGACCGGCTGCCGCGGGAGTCGCCGGAGGATCTCGTCAGGCAGACGTGGGAACGCTACAAGCGGTTCGAGACGCCAAAACCCATGGTCGACTACACCGCGCGCTGGCTGCTCGAGCGCCTGCCGACGCGCCACGAAACGACGCTCGTGCACAACGACTTCCGCAACGGCAACTTCATTCTCGATCCGGACCGGGGAATCACCGGTGTCCTCGACTGGGAGTTCAGCAACATCGGCGATCCGCTGCGCGACCTGGGCTGGATCTGTGTGAACTCCTGGCGCTTCGGGCAACCCGACCTTCCCGTCGGCGGCTTCGGTCGCTACGAGGACTTGATCGAAGGCTACGCATCGGTTGCGGGCGCCGTGCCGGATCCCGAGCATGTCCGCTTTTGGCAAGTCTTCGGTTCGTTCTGGTGGGCGGTGACGACGCTCTACATGGCGCATCACTACCGCACCGGGCCCGACCGCACGGTGGAGCGGCCGGCGATCGGGCGTCGCTGTTCCGAAGGCTTGATCGACTGCGTCAATCTGATCATTCCCGGTCCGGTGACGCCCTTGGTCGAGGAACCCCGCGCGGACGCCGACATGCCCCGGCTAGACGAACTCCTCGGGAGCGTCGCCGACTTTCTCCGCGAGGACGTCGTCGCCGAAACCGGGGGACGCACGCGGTTTCTCGCACGGGTCGCGGCGAACTCCATCGGCATCGTGCAACGCGACGGGGCGCTGGGCGGCACGATGCGCCGGCGCGAACTCCTCCGGCTACGCTCGATGCTCGACAGCGACGGCGAACTCGACAAGTTGCGCTGGCAGTTGGTCGGGGCGCTGCGCGACGGCTCGCTGGACCTCGAACATCCCGAGCTAATCGCGCATCTGCGCCAGACCGTGGCGGACGAAGCCGCGATCGACCAGCCGGGCTACTCCGGTCTCCCGTAGCGCCCCAAAGCCGTCCCCGGCGCTTCGCTTCGCTGTGCGCCGGGGTTCGCCTCCGGCCCAGCCACGCCGTCGACCATGGTGGTCGCCCGTCTTCGACCCTACGGCTTGTTCAAAGCTTTCGGAGCGTCAACCGCGGCGACGGCGCGCTAGCGGATCGAAGGGCGTCGCGGCGGACATGTCCACCACCTTGGCGACCTCGTCGGTGAGATCCTCGTAGTCCGCCTCGAGACCCAGCGACACTCCCTGGTTGGTGAACGTCTGGGACCGCGAGAACCTACCGCCGGCAGCGTGAATGGTCTGTGCGGAGGGCGCATCCTCGCTGCACATGTAGAGCACCGCGGGCGTCACCAGTGACGGGCTCATCTGCGGCGGCGGGTTCGACATGTCGAGGGTGGACCCCGGTACGCTGGCCGTCATCCGCGTCGCCGCTCCCGGGGCGAGACAGTTGACCCGTACGTTGTGCGTCGCGCCCTCGATGGCCAGCACGTTCATCAGCCCGAGCATCGCCATCTTCGCCGCACCGTAGTTGGCCTGGCCGAAGTTGCCGAAGATTCCGGAGGTGGAACTCGTCAACACCACACGGCCCCAGTTCTTGTCGTACATGATCGGCCAGGCGAACTTGGTGACGTAGGCGGAACCTCGCAAGTGCACGTCGATGACGAGATCGAACTCGTCCAGGGTCATGTTTTTGAACGACTTGTCGCGCAGGATGCCGGCGTTGTTGACGACGATGTCGACCGTCCCGAAGGCCGCCAGCGCATCGTCCACGATGCTCTTGGCACCGTCCCGGTCGGATACCGAGGCCTTGTTGGCAACGGCACTGCCGCCGGCTGCCTTGATCTCCTCGACGACCGCATCGGCCGCGTCGGATGCGCCCTCGCCATGCACCGAACCGCCCAGGTCGTTGACCACCACCTTGGCCCCACGCTGCGCGAACGCCAGTGCATGGCTGCGCCCCAAGCCGTTGCCGGCACCGGTGACGATGACGACCTTGTCCTCGAAGTCGCTCATATGGTTGATTCCTGCTTGAACGCGAAGCGGGCTATTTCAAACCATCCCGCCTTTCCATTACAAGCCAACCGGAGGCATGCGCAGCGGGTCATCCGTACGCTGCGCTGCTAAATGTGACGTCGGGTCGGCCCCGCGCCGGGATCCTTCCGGGGATCGAAGGCGTCGCGGGCGGCTTCGCCGGTGAAGATCAGCAGCGTCAGCATGACCGCCATGGTCAGGAACGTTGTCAGGCCGAGCCACGGGGCGTGGATGCTGTTGGCGCGGCCCTGGGCCAGTAGGCGTCCGAGCGATGGCGACTCCGAAGGCAGTCCGAAGCCCAGGAAGTCCAGCGAGGTGAGCACGGTGACCGATCCCGTCAGGATGAACGGCAGGAAGGTGATGGTCGCGACCATCGCGTTCGGCAGCACGTGCCTCAACATGATCCGGACGTCGCCGACACCGAGCGCCCGTGCCGCCGAGATGTACTGGAAGTTCCTCGCCCGCAGGAATTCCGCGCGGACAACGCCAACGAGCGCCATCCAGCCGAAGGCGACGAGCAGCCCGAGCAGCCAGTACACGTTCGATTCGACGATGCTCGCCAGGATGATCAGGATGAACAGTGCCGGCAGGCCCGCCCAGATTTCGACGAACCGCTGGGCGATGAGATCAACCTTGCCGCCGAAGTAGCCCTGCACGCCGCCGGCGCACACGCCGATCACCGAACTCAGCAAGGTCAGGACGAGGCCGAACAGGAACGACAGCCGCACCCCGTAGATCAGCGAAGCGAGCACGTCCTTGCCGACGGTGTCCGTACCGAGCCAGTGCTCTTTCGACGGCGGGTACGGCGCCGGACCGGGGATGTCGTAGTCGATGGTGTCGTAGCGGAAACGGATCGGTGGCCAGATCATCCAGCCGCCGGCATCGGTGATGAGATTCTGGACGACCCTCTCCTTGTAGTCCGCCTCGACCTGGAATTCGCCGCCGAACTCGGTCTCCGCGTAGGTCGCGACCAAGGGGAAGTAGAACTGGTCCTGGTAGCGGATGACCAGAGGCTTGTCGTTGGCGATGAGTTCGGCGAACAGCGTGACGCCGAACAGGACCAGGAACAGGCAGAACGACCAGTAGCCCCGCTTGTTGGCGCGGAAGTTGGCCCAACGGCGCCGCGTCAGGGGACTCACGCGGGAAGACAGGCTCATGTTTCCCGGGTCTCGAAGTCGATTCTCGGATCGACCAGCGTGTAGGTGATGTCGGCGATCAACTGCGCCACCAGTCCGATCAGCGTGAACACGAACAGCGTGCCGAAGACGATGGGATAGTCGCGCGTCATCACGGCCTCGAAGCCCAACAGCCCGATGCCTTTCAGCGAGAAGATGACCTCGATGAGAATCCCGCCGGTGAACAGTATTCCGAGCAGCGCCGCCGGGAATCCGGCGATGACGATCAGCATCGCGTTGCGGAACACGTGGCCGTAGAGGACGCGTCGGGAAGCCAATCCCTTGGCCTGGGCGGTGAGCACGTACTGCTTGCCGATCTCGTCGAGGAACGAGTTCTTGGTCAGCATGGTCAGCGTCGCGAAACTGCCCGCCGCCATCGCCGCCACCGGCATGGCGAGGTGCCACACGCGGTCCTTGGCCTGCTCCCAGAGGCTGAGTTCCGGGTAGTTCTCCGAAATCAGTCCGCGCAACGGGAACCAGTCGAAGAACTCGCCGCCGCAGAACACGATGATCAACAGCATGGCCAGGACGAAGGCCGGGATGGCGTAGCCGACCAGGATCAGCATACTGGTGAAGACATCGAACGGCGTGCCGTCGCGGACCGCCTTGCGAATGCCGAGCGGCAGCGAGACCAGGTAGACGATCAGCAGGGTCGAACCGCCCAGGGACAGCGACACCGGAAGCCGTTCGACCACCAGATCCACCACGGGCACGTCCTGGTAGAAACTGTCGCCGAAGTCGAACGTGAAGTAGTCGCCGAGCATCTTGAGGAAGCGGATGTGCGCCGGCTTGTCGAAGCCGAACTGTTCTTCGAGTTCCTTGATGAGATCCGGATCGATGCCTCTGGCGAACTCGTAGCTACTGCTCGGCGCGCCGGCGTCCAGGGTGCCGCCGCCCCCACCGCCGGCGATCGCCGCGGTCGCGGTGACGCCCTCGCCCTGGATTCGCGCGATGGCTTGATCCACGGGACCACCGGGAGACGCCTGGATTATGGCGAAGTTGACGAGCAGGATGCCGACCAGCGTCGGGAAGAGGAGCGCGATCCGGCGAAGGACGTACCATCCCATGGTCGCTCAGCCTCCCGCCTCGAGCGCGGCGTCGACCCGCGCGCTCTTGTCACGGTCGAGCCACCACAGCGTGGGGAATCCGGTCCAGTTCATGTGCTCGATGCCCATTGGGGGATGGCCGAAACGATCCCAATAGGCGAGCTTGCGTCCCACCGGGTAGCCGTCGGGGATGACGTAGAAGTTCCACAGCAGGACGCGGGGGGGGGGGGGCCCCGGGGGGGTAATAAAAAAAAAACAGGGGGGAGGGCCCCCCCCCCCCCCCCCCAGGGGGAACCCCCGC
>VXPO01000092.1 GCA_009839505.1 Gammaproteobacteria bacterium | reverse complement strand
CCTCGGGCGCGGTCTCGGGGTCTTCGGGGTTAGCCGCCACCTCCCACTCCGGCACAGGACCAAGGCTAAGCTGTTTGGCATCGGGACGTACTCGCCCGGTGATGGCCTTCGGTGCGGGGATACTTCAGGGTGTGGCCAAGCCGCGAGGCCAGGGGAACCGGGACGGGTTGCTGGCCGTCCCCGGTCCATTAGCCACAATTCCTTTAAGCCACCGTTGACGGCAGGGATGTTCCCGTGGTCGAGTGGTGGCGGTCCCGGCGGCGGCATCGGCAAACACTCATGGTGACCCGAGTGCAGCCCAGATCAACTGGACAGGCACCTACATTTAGCCGCAGCGAGGCGCGAGCTTGATCTAACTCCGGCTTCGCGTAAGGCCCCCGGCCGGGACGCCCTAATTACCCATTTAAGGAATCGACGAAGAACGGCACCCGGCCGCTTAAATGGCGCTTGTCAAGTTCTGTATGTGGGTCCCGAAAAAACCGTTGAGCGGGCCACGGGGAGCTGCGGCGGATGTCGGTGTCCCCGAGCGTCGCCGCTTGGGCCAGGCTCGACGACAACGGGCGCTAGGCAGTCGGCTGGTCGCTTTCGCGGGCGTTGGGGTGGAGGGAGTCGCGGAAGAGTCCGTTGGCGACGCAGGCGCAGACTTCGACGATGCGCAAGGCGGTTGCGGGAAAGCCAAGGCCCGCGTCTCCATGGGCTGCCGAATTTCTGAGTTCGGGTAGATTTTCGGCCAGGAGTTCGCAAAAGCCGGTGCCCGTCGGCGCATAGCGACGTACCGAACGAATCGTCGGCGTGCTCTTCGGGGCTGCCGCTGGGAGTATCTCCTCGCGCGCGAACCCGAGCGCGAATGGAAAGTCGTCGTTCGCTAGCCAGCCCTCGCGGATGCTCAACTTCAAGAGCCCTTTGAGGCCCTCGTGCTTGGGTCGCTGGACCCCGGATCTCCGGCACTTCTCCTTGATCGCCTTCTCGACCAGCGCGAGGGCATAGAGGACGGCCGGCACCGTGAACTCGTACACGTGCCAGGAATAGAGGTAGAGGTTGCGGACGGTCTCGAACTCTTCCCGGATCGCTTCGGGGACCGCTGCCGTCATCTGGACGCCGGCGATGTCCCTGTGGTGATCAGACAGCGTATTGGGATGCGTCCCGGCAGCGTCGAGTCGGGCGAGGGATACGCTGCGCGGGTCCGGCTCGAACATCGCGGCCGGCTGCTTGAGCGGCGTTCTCATCGGCGTCCGTTGTCGCACTGGCTGTCCAGGCGGCTGCCGGAGCCGGCACGGCGAACTTGACGCCGCGTCGGGTTGTCCGATGCCGGCACTGGTGCGGGCGGTGCTTCGGCAGGGGACTCCAGCATTCCGGTGATCGAACGAATCCCGGCAGCCACGAAGTCACGAAACTCGTCGGCGAAAGGCGGCGCGGTGCACGGCGGGTCGAAGAGTGGGCAGACGCAGGCATCGCGTCGGCGCCATCGAGGCACAGGCGGCAGGCGTGAGTGGTCGTGACGTTGGAAGGGGATCGATGTAGAGTCCGTTCGTCCGCGCAGTACCGACTGATGTAGTCGATTAACTCGCGTTAATCGACGTTAGCACTGCCGTTTCGAGGATTGCAAGCGCTTTCTGCAACTTTTTTGCTGCACTTTGCCCGGAACGGCCCCGCAGCCGTGCCACCGCGCCCCGCGACGCCTCCTGGTTGCGCACGTAGTAGCCCGGCATCGAAGGCGACTTCCAGCCGCCCGCCCGCTGCACCTCCGGCAGCGACACGTCGTTCTCGGCCAGCGACTGCGCCGCGCCCACGCGCAGCGAGTGGCCGGACACCCGCCGGCAGATCCCGGCCTGGGCGGCCCGCCGCTTGATCGCCGCGCGGATGGCCGCGGCGCCCAGCCGGCCCTTCCCGACGCGGCGGCCGGGCACGGGGCGGAACAGCGGCCCGGACTCGATCCCGGCGAGCTCCATCCACCTGCGGAGGCGTTCGGCGGCCGTCGGGGCCACGTAGCGAACCGCGCCCTGTCCGTGCTGGTCCGTCTTGCTCTGCCGGATGGTGACGAGCGCCGAGCCGTCCTGCTGGAACAGCACGTCCCCGGCGTCCAGTGCCGACGCCTCGGAGACGCGGAGCAGCGCGTCGGAGGCGACGCCGATCAGCGCGGCGTCGCGTATCCCCCTCGGATCTGCATCGGCCTCGGCGCATCTGCTCATCTTGCCGGCGTCCTCCCAGTCCAGGGGGCCGGCCTGGCCGCGTCCCCTTCCGGCACCCTCGCGGCGGAACCGCTCCAGCCGCAGCGCCGCCAAGTGTCCTGCGGGCGGTTCCGCGAGTTCGTGTCCGGCGCGGACCGACTCCAGGGCGGCGCGTTTGACGGCGGCCACCGCCAATTCGGCGCTCGGCGGCGCCAGGCCCTTCTCGTACAGCGCGCCGAGGTACGCCGCCAGAAGTCGGTCGGCGGGAGGCCGTCCGTCGAGCCACGACTCGTAGCGCCGGAGTTGGCCGACGTACGCCTTGCGGGTGTTCTCGGCCATCGGCGCGTCCGCGAACAGGCGGATCGCCCGTTCGAAGTCCAGGTGCGGCAGCGTTCCGGCGGGGGTGGCCTTGGAGTCGGGCCGGGACGCATCGGCCAGGAAGACGAGGACGATTGGCCGCACGCAGGGCGTGGCGGCGTCCCGCGTGCGACGCAGGAGTCGGGATATAGGGGTCATGTGGTCTCTCCGCTTCGGTTAACGCGAGTTAACCAAAGTCTTGGACCGTTGTGCTCACAGGGGGGAACCGATGAAGCAGAAGCAACTTGCCAGACTGGCCGCGTTCTTGGCCGGGGTGACGGGAGGGGCCGCATTCGGCCACGACCACCTGCCGCCAGTGAACTGCTCGGCGTATCCGTGGTGGTGCCAGGGCTACTGTTACGAGCTCAACGCTTGTCGAGCCGGCAATACGCCGATCGGAGGGTCGGACTGCTGGACTGAAGAGAACAATCTCGCCTTTTGCGAGCTTCGTGCGCCGTTTGTGCAGCCGGTGCCGCCGGTAGTCGCGCCGCCGTTTGTGCCGCCGGTGGTCGTCGCGCCAGCTCCGGCCTGCCCGGCAGGCCAGCACTTCAGTGAGGGACAGTGCCAGGCGGACCACGAGTGCGGGGACGACGAGATCGGTGGCGGGGCGGTGGAATGCCAAGCGTGCGGCACGGGGGAGGTTCCCAACCAGGACCAGACTGTCTGCCAGGAGGCTTGCGGCCAAGCCGCGACCGACGACGCCGCTAAGCAGGCGTTGGCGATCGGAAAGAAACCGAGGGAACAAGGCACTGCGCTCTACTGCCACGAGAACGCGGTTCACCGCATGCCGTGGAGCTACTCGGCAGCGACCAACGCGTGTAGCGTCACTTATAGCATGAAGTATACAGAGTCTTGCTGGGCAGGCGGCTCGAAGGAAACCGGCTGCAACCTGTCGAGAACCCACACGCATCCGTACTTCGAATATCCGAAGGACAAGGATGTCTCGTGCCATGGCCTAAAGATCGGTAGCAAGCTTGGTGCCTATTTGAGGAACAAAGGGGGCATGAACTTCTCCGACACGGACAAGATTAACGCTGCGTCCCATCAGGTGGAGGGCCATCTCGGGGTGTCCAACCGGACCTGCAAAAAGGCCTACCGGTGGTCCGTCGGAGGCGCTATCGAAGTGTTCGACGGCAACTGCCAAGATCCGCCGCATCCCTACGAACCTTGAAGATTAGCTACTACTATATCCCTGCGCCAAAAAGCTAAAGCAGGGTTGTGGAGACAAAGACGATGATGCTGAAGGCAGACAACATCCGTTTGGCGACCGCGGCAGTGAGCCTGCTCTGGGCGGCGACGCCGTGGACCAACGCCCATGCGGCGGGGGCGATGGACGACTACCACGTGCAATGCGAGGTCCATTCGGTGGCCACCGTGACCACCTGCGCAGCGCTGGTTATGCGGCTCGAGGAGCTGGAACAGCCCGACCGCGCTGAGCGGCTGGCGCTGCTCAGCGCACGATGGACTCTGGCCGGCCTGCGGGGCGAGCCCGGCCAGCCCTCGGCGGAGGACTTTTGCGCGGGAGTGCGCACTCTCGCGACGGACCATCCGGACTACGCCGATGCCCTGCTCGACTTCGCCTTGTTCTGCGGTGGCGGCCTCGTCGAATCGACAACGACCGATCCTCTTGTCGCGCTCAGCACGCGCCTGCACCACGTCCTGGAGATCGAGCCGGGCAACTTTAGAGCTCTCTTTGCCTTGCTGATGTTGGTCCACGGCACGTCGGGGTGGGAAAACAACGACGCTGTGGTGGAGGAAGTCGGACCAGAGAATCTCGCCGGATACCGAGAGGCGCTGTACGTAGCGGCCAAGGACCGGGCCGCGTGGGCGTTAGCGGCCTACCCGCCCAACGCCGGATCCCGGCTTGTCTGGCAGGATATGTTCGCCGCTGCCCGCTACCTTCGAGCGGCAGCAGCCCGCGCTGGAGACCCGGACGGGGCAGAGGACCTGCGGGCGCGGGTTCGCCGGGATGCCGGCTTGGACGCGCTGGAGTTCGGAGGGGTGGTAGCGTGCCCAGACCGCTCGCTAGACTGCGTGCGCGGCAGCCGCAAAGACAGCTTGGGCTTGGCCTGCCATCCCATCCTGTACGTGGACCTGGGTTTGGAGGATATCTGCCTGGCAGCGGTCGAGAAATTGGCCGGGCAGGCCTCCGCAGACGGCCTGCCGCTGCCCAACGACGTGTTGGAGGTCGTTGACGAAGCGACCGAAGGCTTACGACGCGCGGCATGCGCCGAGAGCATAGGGGAAAACCCCGGAGTGGCGGCGCTGGCCCTGCTCCCCCACGAGTGCAAGGCGGAAGCGACTGAGACCGACGCGGTGCGGCGCCTGCGGTCGGTCCTTGTGAACCACTCCGGCGAGTGGTCGGCGGAGCACCACCGCGTCCACGCGCAGAGGTTTCTACGCGGCGACTACCGCCTTGACGGCCTGCGCGCCGCGCTGCGGGCGGACGCGGACAACGCACTACTGCGCTGCCAACTGGCGACCGCGCTGAACGCGCGGGGAGATTCCGCAGGGGTTGCCGCCCTCGGGGTCGACCCGGATTGCCTGAACCGCAGCGATTTCGATTGGGCTGACCGCCACTAACAGCCGTTTCTTTAAGAGACGAAAGCCCGACGGTTCAGCGCCGGGCTTTCGAGAAGGTGCCAAGGGCGGGGGGTCGCCGGGGTCGTAACCGGCATTGTCACACCGCACGGACCATTTGCTCCGGACTGCGCGCGATCCAGGCGGGCTCTTCGATAATCCACCTGCTCGGGATTCCGACGATCCCTTGGGCCCTCAAAACATCTCGGAACGCCGACTCCCCAAGGCCCCGTCATTACCCTGCCTGCAGGAAAACGGCCGATTTCGGGGCCATTTCGGGCACCTTCGAAGAGCGATTCGGGCGTCTGACGCGCATGAAATCCGATTTTCGCGGAATCGCCCGTCGAGGGCACGCCACGCGTCGGCTTTGCCCTCAGGTTGCCGACATCCTCGCGACTTGATGCTGATCGCCACGCCTGGGCAGAATTCGAGCGCGGGTGTCAATTTCAACTTCAAACTGCGCACTTCTGACGACTTGAAATTGCGCACTTTTCGGGTATCAGGGCCGCGATCCGGCGGCAGTGGTTCAACGGACTGGTCGGGTTGCGCGGAGGTACGTGCGGCAGCCGAGCACGGTCAACGATTGAGCGCGAGCAGGGATCGAGTGACCTGGACGGATCGCCCCGTCACTACCGGAGATCGGAAGCAGCACACGCGATCATAGTTCGCTGACCGCGTGGTGTTGGTCGGCGAAATCCGGTAGTGACGGGGCGTTGAAGCGGCCTCCGGGCCACTGGCGGCATGCGTTTCGGTAAGAAGAAAGTTGGTGCCGGCGTGGTGACGCGGTGCTAGAGTGCCCCGCGTCAATTGTCGCCAAGCGCGACGTGGCCGGGACGAGAGAGCCCGGCGTGACGGCGTCACCCGAGGTGACGACCCAGTGCCAAGCCGCGACGCAGCGGCGTAGGCGGTCGACGCATCGCAGGGCACGGTCCGCCATATCCGCGGTAGCGCGCGGATGGGGGCGGCACCACCAACGGCCAGGAAGCCGCATGGCGCGGAAACGCGCAACGCCGGGGAAACCGGCGTGCGGCGAACGGTCGTGGTGCGACGCATCGCGCGGGACGGGGAGATCCCCGTCGTGCCTGAACCGGGCAGCGCGCGGCGCGGCGCGTGCCGAACAAGGCTGGTGGGCCAGATGTCGGAAGACACGCCGCGGTCGCCGCAGGAGACGGCAAGGGAATACGCGTCGACGGGCATTGCCGCACGAAGGTGCGGGGTCCGGACACCCTGGCGGGTGCCGGGTCGCCCATTAGAACTCAACGAAACACGCTTCGCTCCCGGCCGTGACCGCGGCCGCGGGGCGCGGCTCGACGCGGCGACACCGCACTCATCCGGATCTCCCGCGAATGGACTGCCCTTGGGCAACCCCATTCGCACTTGCCAATCCGGTAGGTGGCGTTGACCAGTTCGGTAACAACGCCGTCGTTGACGCCTGCGGACGCCCTCTCTAGGTTCGGGACCGATCGCAGACCTTCCCCGGAAGAAGATCCGAAGCCATGCGCCAACTCCACTTCGACCTGTTGCGGCTGCTGGACGACCGGCGGGGCTCGCACGCCTCGCGGCGCGCCCGGCGCTACGTCCTGGCGCAGGCGGCGGAGACGCTGCACGGTCTCGGCTACGGGGGCCTGCGGGCGCGCGGGTTCAAGGGCCGGCACGTCGACGCGCTGGTCGCCGAATGGCGGCGCCAGGGCCTGTCGGACGGCACGGTCAAGAACCGCCTGGCGCACCTGCGCTGGCTGGCGAGGAAGATCGGCAAGCCGGGCATCGTGCGGAAGGACAACGCGAGCTACGGCATCGGCCCGCCGTGCGCCACCTGAACTGGGACCTGCTGCAGCTCCAGCGGGGAGCCGGGGACGACGGCTCGCACGCCACGCGCCGCGACCGCTCCTACGCGCTGGCGCGGATGGCGGACGCGCTGCACGAAGCGGGCTACCGCGGGCTGCGGGCGAAGGGGCTGAGGGCCAAGCACGTTGAGGCGCTGGTGCGCCACTGGCGCGCCGGGCGCGTGTCCGACGCCACGATCATGAACCGCATGGCGCACCTGCGCTGGTGGGCGGAGCGCGTCGGCAAGGGCAACCTGGTGAAGCCGAACGCCGACTACGGCATCCGACCCCGCAGCCACGTCTCCGACGGCACGAAGCGTCGCGACCTCGACTCGGCGAAGCTGGCGCGTGTGAAGGATCTCCATGTCCGCATGGCGCTGCGCCTGCAGGCGGCGTTCGGGCTGCGCCGCGAGGAGGCGATCAAGTTCGCGCCCGCGCGCGAGGACCGGGGCGACCGCATCCGCATCAAGGGCTCGACGGCAAAGGGCGGCCGTCCGCGCGAGATCCCGGTGTTGACGGACGGCCAGCGGCGGCTGCTGGACGAGGCGCGGGAACTGGCCGGCGGCGGCGCGCTGATTCCGCCCGGCCGCAACTACGCCGAACAGAAGAAGATCTACGAGGACGGGACGCGCCAGGCGGGCCTGCATCGCAACCATGGCCTGCGCCACGCGTACGCCCTCGACAGATACAAGGCCCTCACCGGCTGGAAGGCGCCCGCCGTAGGCGGGCCGGCGTCGAGCGGTCTGACGGGGGCGCAGCGGCGCATCGACCGGGCCGCCCGGCTGACGGTAGCGGCCGAGCTGGGCCACTCGAGACGGGAGGTCTCGCGGACGTACCTAGGGGCGTGACCCGCGCGAGTCCGCGTCAACATCCGCGCAGCCCGCCAGTTGACTTGGCTGCCGCCCGCGGCTACGTTCGATTGCGCTTGAACCGACAGATGCACCCGCTGCGCCGGGTTTCCTGTCGAATACAAGAGCCGAACCCCGGCGGGGAGTCGCTCTCTCCGCCCCGGCGAATAGGCGGGGTACTTCACATCTGTGCGGTTCAAGCATGGCCCGGCACCGGCGCGGTGCCGGCGGGGGGGGGGGGGGGGGGGGGGGGGGGGGGGGGGGGGGGGGGGGGGGG
>VXPO01000030.1 GCA_009839505.1 Gammaproteobacteria bacterium | reverse complement strand
CGGTGAGCGGCGGCGTGGGTTCGTTCCGGGCGGCGGCCCGGGCCTGCTGCCAGCTGGCCTCCCAGGTGGCGCGCCCGTCGCGGGCGGCGTCCGCGATCGCCTGCACCAGCGCGTCGGCGTACGCGCGCTCCGCCGGGTTCGGGTCGCGGGAGAACGTGCCGAAGTGGTATTCCACGGTGAGGCGATCTGCCGGGTCCTGGACGATCGTCACGGCCGTCCCCGACGTCCACGGGTCGCCGATCGCGTAGAAGTGGCGCAGCGCCTCCGGGTCGTCCACCTTTACCGCGACCTCGGCCACGGTGCCGGTGATGTGATGCTGGAGGCGGCGGATGTACGCGGCTTGCCGCCACGTCGTGATCGCCCGCACGCCGTCGAGCCCGGGCTCCGGGCTCTCCCAGCGGACGTCACTCTCCCCGACCTGTCCGCGGACCCACATGGCGAGGGTCCAGCGCCGGAGCGCCCCGTCCCAGGGCGCCGCCCGCAGGTCCTCGAGGTGGCGCTCGAGCCGTTTCGCGACCGCGTCGCCGGGGGCTGCCGCGCAGTGGCGGCGGACGGCCGCTACTGCGGCTGCCAGCTGGAGCGGCTCGGTGTCGTCGACGCCCCGCTCGGCCAGCTGCAGCTCGAGCCCGAGGGCGTCGGCCGGCGCGTCGCCGAGGGCCTTGGCATTGCCGTTGTCATTGCCGCCGTCGGCGCCGTTCCATGCGGCGGCAAGCCGCCGATGGACGGCTTCCGCCATGGCCGCGATGGCCAGGTCGATGTCGGTGGCGCGGGTTTCGGTGTCGGTCAGCATGTCCATGCTCCTTACTCTGCGGGCAGTCGCCCGTGACATTCGGCCCTGGGGCCGGGAGTGCATCGGAGCCGGAGGTCGGCAGGGTCGGGATTGCGGGCTCACGTCGTCGGCTGATGCCAGCCCTTGAACCCGTCGAGCACCTGTCTTCCTCCTTTCTCCATCGCCGGTGCTGCACGACTTGCCCCGCCATCGGGCGCGTGCCTGGCCGTCAGGCCTGCCTTGGCGTGCGCCGGTTCCGGCGTCGGCCGTGACGGCAAGCCTGCCCGAAGCACTGCGAGGGCGACGGCTCACAGATCGCGGCGTCCATTTCGGCCAGCTTGTGTCCAATGGTGCCCGGTTGGCGCGGCGAGAGGAACAACGTGCTGAACGCGAAGCACCGCGTCAAAGCGAGATGACGCGCCGAGCACTCCCCCCAATTGGGGGAAGGATCGGGCCGTTTGAGGGGCTAGGCTTGGGTTACTGCAACCGAGGGCGGGCGGTGGGCAACGCAGCATCAGAAAGAATCAGCCGCAGAATATGCGCCGCCGCCCCGAGTGATATTCCTGTCTCAACGGCGGCACCGGCGTTAAGAGCGGCCTCGCCGATGTCCCGGTCGCACATCCGCCCACCTGAATTTGCCATTGCCGCTGGAGCAGGCATCCGCGGGGCTGCCCGAAACGACAGAAGCGATAACGCGTGAGCAACGTGTCTCAGCAGGATGCGCTCGATCGGATCGCGGCTTCGCTCAACGAGGCCATGCTCGACGATGCCCGCTGGCCGGAGACCTCCGCGCTCATCGACGAGGCGTGCGGTGCCACCGGCAGCATCCTGACGTTCGGGGACGAATCGTCAACCGGCGATATCGAGATCTTCTTCTCGAGATGCTACCAGCGTGGCGCCGACCGCTCCAATTGGGTCGGCGAGTACTTCCGGCTCTACTACGCGATCGACGAGCATCTCGCACGTGTCAGGAAACTCCCCGACAGCAGGATCGTTCCCGTGGCCGACCTGTTGACCGAAAGCGAGCTGCGAACCTCGCTTGCTTACAACGAGGGACTGCCGCGCTACGAGATGCAGAGGGGGCTCCGGGTCCGCCTGGACGGGCCCCGCGGGTCACGCATCGTGTGGGCGATCGGCGACCCGGTGGATCTCGACGGCTGGTCATCCGCCCGGGTCGACATGGTCGCGGCTGTCCTGCCCCACATCCGGCAGTACGTGCGGGTGCGCTCGACGCTCGCCGACGCGGCGGCCCTGGGGGTGTCGGTTAGCGAACTCCTCGACAACACCCGCGCGGGCGTCATCCAACTCGACCGCTGGGGGCGGATCGTGTCAGTGAACGACAGTGCGCGCGAGCTGCTGCGCCGGCAGGACGGTTTGAGGGACGAAGGCGGCGAACTGCGGGCCGCCAGTCCCCGGGACGACCAGAGGTTCCAGGCACTGCTGGGCGGGGCGCTGCCCCGCTTCGGCGGGCAGGCCGCGAGCGGCTCGATGATGGTGCGGCGCAGGCCGCCGATGCCGGGCTTCGCGCTGCACGTCAAGCCGGTGGTGGGACGCGAGGCGGACTACCGTTCCCGGCACGTGGCTGCACTGGTGCTGATCGCCGATCCACTGAGCCGGGCGCGGATCGAGCCCGGTGTCGTGGCGGCGGAGCTGGGGCTCACGCCGACGGAGACCCAGATCGCGCTGTTGCTGGCCGAGGGCCTGACCCTCCGCCAGATCGCCGCGTCGACGGGTCGGGGGTACAGCACCGTGCGCTCGCACCTCAAGCAAATATTCGCCAAGCTCGGGTGCTCCCGGCAATTCGAGGTGGCGCAGGCCGTTTTGGCGCTCTCGGACCTGCCCGGAGCCCGGCGCTAGGGCCCGGGGGGCTACCCGGTCGCGCCGGTGTTCGTGCGCCGGGCTACCCGCGCGGAGCCCACCGCATGCCCTGGCGCCGTACCCCCCAATTGGAGGGAGCGGGCGGTCCTGCCGAGCCGTAGGCTGAGCACAAGTGTGAGCAGCATTTCGCAGACTGCTGCGCGCTGCTCCGAAGGCTTGGTCAGCGGGGAGCAGGTGCATGTTCGCGATGGTCAACACCGCCATTTCGGTTGCAGCGGGGACGCTTCCGTCGTGCAGCGGTGGCAGCCGCTCGAGTAGACGGGCGCTCAATCGAAGCCCAATCCCGCCACTTGTCCGCCTGGTAGCCCTGGCCATGGCCGCCCGGCTTCCGGGGGCCGCGACAAGGACGGGTCATCCCGGGCGAAGCGGTCTCCCGGGGAAGCGGGAACGGGCAATGCGAGTCTTCCTTGTCGTGCTGTTGGCAGGGTCCGTGCAGCTCTTCGGTTCGGCCACGGTGACCACTGCGATTGCTGCAGATGCGACCACCGAAGACGGAACATTCGCCGGCAGCGTTGTCAGGGTGGATTTCCGCATGCAGGCGGCCAAGCGCGCGAATGTCCGAAAGGGGCCCGGCATCAACTACGAGAAGGTCGGCCAGCTTGAAATCGGCGACAAGGTGCGTGTGACGGGGGAAGTCGGCGACTGGTTTCGAATCTGGCGATGGGGACGCCAGCTGTTCGTCTACGCGCCCCTGTTGGCCAAAACTGTTTCGAACGCGACGGCGCAGTCTGGGCAGCAGCCCGCCGTTCGGAAAATTACCTATCGCAATGGCGCCACCTACGAAGGGCCGACCGTGCGCGGCGAGCCGCACGGCCGCGGGGTTATCACGTGGCCCAGTGGCAACCGCTACGAGGGCGACTTCGTCGACGGCAAGCTGCACGGTCGCGGGACCTTCACGTGGCCCAGTGGCAACCGCTACGAGGGCGACTTCGTCGACGGCAAGCAGCACGGCCGCGGGACCTTCACGTGGGCTGACGGCGACCGCTACGAAGGGGATTTCGTCTACGGCAAGCGCACGGGGCGGGGGGTCGCAACGTGGGATACAGGCGGCCGCTACGAGGGGCAATTCGTCAACGGCAAGCGCCACGGTCGGGGAATTTATACGTATACCGACGGCCGCCGCGAGGAAGGCGAGTGGCGGATCGGCGAACTCAATGGTCGGGGGGTCATGACGTGGCCCGACGGCCGCCGCTACGAGGGCGACTTCGTCGACAACAAGCGCACCGGCCACGGAGTCTTCACGTGGGCCAACGGCGACCGTTACGAGGGCCGCTGGAAAGACGGCGAACCGGATGAGGCGGCGTCAGTGGCGCAGCTGCACGCGGCAACGCAGTGCATCGAGAACAAGGGGGGAGGCACCTTCCGCAACCACTGCAACGAGCCGTTGGCTTTCTACTACTGCTTCCCGCAGGCAGGCGGCAACATGGCTACCTGTGGCAAGCCGTCGGTGAAGGAACTGCACGGTAACCCCCGGCACCATTACACGCACCTGATCTACGTCAGGCCGGGCGAAACCTTACAGGTCCCGTATGGCAAGAAGTACAAATTTCGTTGGGTGGTCTGTCCTCAGCGCGGCGACGGCACGTACTACCATGCGGTGAGCCCCGAGCCTGGCCGGTATACATGCAGGGCTGCGTTCCCGTGGATCGCGAGGAACATGGCGAAATCCTCGGAGAAACTCGCGCAAGCGGAATCGGCGGCGAGAAGGGCTGCTGCCGAGCGGCGGGCACAGCGGGAACGCGAAGAGCGGGCAGCCGCTGAGCGGCGGGCACGATGGGAGCGCGAAGAGCGGGAGCGGGAGCGACGCCGGGAGGAAGCGGAAATCCGCAGGCAGAACGCCGAAATGTGGCGAAACGTCGGTGAAACGATCGGCGAAATCCTCAGGATGCGCGAACAGGAAGACATCTGGGAGCGCGCTGGCCAAGGTAACGCGGGAACGACCAGAAGGTGCCGAGACCCAGAAACAAAATGCGGCAGACTGGACGATCCCGAATGCCAGCAGTGGGCGATGTTGCCGCCCTGCTAGTGACGGAACGATGCCGGCTTGCAGGAAGCCCGTTGGTGCGGTGTCTCGCTGGCATCTCTGCGCACCATACGTGCACCAGTTCCACGCGAAATCCTCCGAGAAGCTGGCGCAATGGCGCGAAACGCACTGACAGGAGATTACTCCATGCTGTTACGTCGTATTCTGTTCTTTCTTGCTGCTGTGGCCGCAGGAATGGTCATTACCAGCAGTGCACATGCCCTCTGCCTGACCATTGAACGCGACTCGACCTTTGCCTACTGGGTCAATACTTGCTCTATCGGGGTCCATGTCACCTGGCGAAACATGGACAATGGCGTCTGCCGCTCGGCGATTGGCTGCACCGGTTGCGAGCGAACGACCTATGACGACTATCCTTGTTTGGGTTTTGTCGCAGCGTTCGACCGCTCGCCGGCGACCCTCTGGGGTCTCACGAAATGGGCCGAGTGCCAGTCGGATGATCCGTATGGCGGCTGCTCATGGTTGTCGACCTATTCGGACTGAGCAGCGTTGCCATCAATCGGCGCTTTGCGATAGTGGTGCCGGAATTAGACTTTGGAGAAGGCCCAAACGCTGATTTCCGAAGCGTCTAGCGGCCGCCACCCAGCCGGCCTACCAACGTGAGACAGAAATTAGATTCCGTCTCATTCCGTGCAGAGGCTCGGGCCCCCCGCGACGGTAGAATCGGGTTCCCTAGGATTTGGTCGGGCTTGTGATGCCGTTACAACCGGCACTTCCGTATTGGAACCGTCTCAAATGGTGCAGGTCAAGTTGCGCCTCGTCGACGTGCACGGCCGCAACGTGTCGGCCAGCGAGCGGTTGCAGGGTAGCTGTCTGCACGCGCGCGCTTAGCCGCCAGGCATTCCGCTCTGCCCTCGACGTGGTGCTGGATTGCGTCCCCCTGATCTTGGGGTGCCCCGCAGTCCGCTGAGCCGCCTCCCCTTCCGGCGGACGGGCCGCGGCCGCGGCGCCCTCTCCCCCGGCCACAGGATGTCCTCGTAGGTGAGCGGCTGCTTGGCGAGCCCGAGGCGCATGGCCGGCGTCCTGCCGTCCAGCCCGACGCTGATGAAGTTCGCCACGGTCCGGAAGATCGTGAGGTACTTGCCGATCATGGCCGGGTTGTACGGCTGGTAGCCGTGCCAGACGGTGTTCTGGCTGCTGGACGTCCCGAGCGGCCGCTCGAAGGCGTTGATGAGCCGCCGGGTCATCTGAAAGACATTGTCGACGCGGGCGAGGCCCGCGGCGAGGAACATCTGCGCCTGGACATCCGGGTCCAGGCTGTCGTCCGGCGTCAGCCAGCACATCGCCTTGTGGGGCTCGTTCATCGTCGGGTTCGGATGCTCGAACCAGAGGTCGTTCCACTTGCCGTGCCGGCTGCCCGTCCCCAGCAGCCGCTTCATCATGATGAGGTCCACGTCGGCCTGATCCTCCGCCGGCAGCGCCCTGCGTTCGGCTGCGCGCCGCGAGCGGCTTTCGGCCACGATGCGACGCCGCTGGTCGATCGTGAAGTGCTTGCTGTACTTCACGTAGAACCCATGCGCCCGCCCGGCCTGGACGGCGTCGAGGAAGCTGCACAGGAACGCGGCCCGGCTCATCGAGTCGATGTCGAAGTGCACCTGCACGCGCTCGACGCCGGCGCCGTCCAGCAGCTGGCGCAGCAGGAACCAGTGCGCGTACGTCGTGTACGGCATGTGCACGAGCAGGCCGTTCCGGAGGGTGGGCGTCCGGTACTCGGTGTCCATGTGCTCGAGTTCGATGTCCTCGACGTCGGCTCTCGACGCCGCGCGGCTGTAAAGCAGCTCGATCGCGTCCGCGAGGCCCCGGCGCGTGGCCAGGTCGGTGAAATTCTTGCTGCGTCCGGCGCGGAGCTCGTCGCCCGCCAGCCAGTAGCGCGCGTTCTGCCGAAAGGGCTCGGGGCTCGCCATGTCGCCGGAGCGCGCCGCTTCGGCGTTGACCGCGAACGCGTCGGCCGCCGCGTCGAAGTTGCAGTGCAGCCCCAGGATGAACCGGGAGTGCGCATCGACGCTGCAGTAGGAGGAGATGTCGACATTGCGCCGGTCCATCCGGCTGATCCAGTTCAGCGTGTAGACCTGTGCGTCCGACTCGATGTGCATGGTCTCGGGCAGGCGCATCCGGCCGTCCAGCAGGGCGCGGTCGACCGCGCCCGCATGGGCCTGGCAGCGCCGGTGGATGAAATCGAGGATCCGGTAATACGCGGCCGTGGATTTCAGCCGCGCGCCGCGGACGATGCCGCGCACCGGGGACTTGTTGGCGATCCGTGAGAACACGTCGACCGCGTACTTCTGGTTCGTCGCGTGCAGCCGCGCCGGGTCCGATGCAGAGGGCGAGGAGCCGCACGACTTGCAGCGGTAGCGGCGAATACCGTTCGATGTGAATCCGTCCTTACGGTATGCCTCGGGGTGGCTTCCGACCGGGCGGGTGCGATTGACGCAGTCGGGGTTCACGCATGCGGTGCGTTCTTCGAGGGTGCGGAGGCGGTCTTCGTCGATCAGGCGTTCGATTTCGGCGGCGATCCCCGCGTTCGACCGGAGCGGCGGGCTTTCGCCGCAGGCGAGGCAGCCGATGCCAGGGACCAGGCCCTTGTTGGTGCTCTTCAGCTTGTAGTTGGGATCCCGCTGCGGGTTCGGTCCCGGTTTCTGGCGCTGGGTGCGCGCTGGAACTCCGTAGTTCCTGCACATCGGGTTCCGGCAGTGGTTGACTTGAAGGGTCTGGCTGGCTGTCACCAGGTCTGCGGACGCAGGGAGCGGGACCCTAGGTTTCCCGGAGTTTGGCATCGGTTTTTTGATCCGCTAATAGGGCGCGAAAATGCGCCGCGAAAACGCCCTTATCTCGGCACGTTTTTCGCACGATAAATGGCGTGAAAACTGCTGCTTAAGCCCGAACTACCTCAGCTAACCGGAACGGCTAGGGCTCCACCATCCGGCATCGAGAGTTTTTGCACTAGTCGAGCCGGAAACTTCTCTCATGGTTAACCGGGAGTTCTTGCTCAACGTGTGGTTGACTGCGACGAGCTAGCGTTTAGCCGGCTAATTCACGACAACTTTTTCTGTTTTCGCTGCATCCGTGGCTGGCCGCCGCCAGAACCGAACCGCGCAGGAACCGCTGCTGCGCGCCAGGCGTGATTGGGCGTGCCGGAAAGCGTCCCGGACACGCAAATTGGGGTTGTCACCGCGAGTCTGCCGGCGGCGCGGATCCGCACACGCGCAGGAGTGCTAGTGCAGCAGCCACCGCATCCGGATCGATGCCGTTGATGGAGTGCCCGTCAGCGCTCTGCAGATCCGTACCGCCACCGGCCGCCACGCCTTCGACGCTGCCCACTCTGCCGTGAAGCGCACTGCGTTTGTCACAATCGGGTCAAGGTCTTAGAGGAGCAGCCGGCGCAGAT
>VXPO01000172.1 GCA_009839505.1 Gammaproteobacteria bacterium | reverse complement strand
GGGTTGGGGGTCGCGTTGGGGGTGGACGACTCGAAGCACGCCAGGGCGATCGTCGGAGCCACTCAGGTGGGTCTGGGAATGGCGAGTTTGAAATACGGTCGCGACGCCGAGCGGCAATCGGACTACTACGGCATGAAATACATGCACGCCGCCGGCTACGACACGGCGGCGGCGGTTACCCTGCAGGAGAAGTTCGTGGCTCTGTCCGAAGGCCGGCGGAGCAGTTGGTTGCAGGGACTGTTTGCCAGCCACCCGCCATCGCCGGAACGGGTCGCGAACAACCGCGCCGCACTGGCCGAGTTCCCACCGGGCGGGGAGGTCGGCGGCGCGCGCTACCGCGCACACGTAGCGACCCTTTTGGAGGACCGTCGAGCCTACGAACTGGCCGACGAAGCGCGCGCTAACAACGGTCAGAACACCACTCGGGCGATGCGATTGATCGACCAGGCGATCAGCCTGCAACCGCGCGAAGCGCTGTTCCACGGCATCCGCGGTGACATCCTCGCGACCCAGGCGCGCCACGGCGATGCGGTAAGGGCTTACAACGCCGCCATCGAGCTTGATCCGGACTACTACGCCCACTACTTGGGGCGTGGCCTCTCCCGAGACACCCTGGGGCAGCCGCGTCTCGCCCGGGGCGATCTGGAACGCAGCAACAGCCTGCTGCCGACGCACTTCGCGAGCTACAAACTCGGGGGCTATGCGCTGGCGGAAGGGCAGCGGGTGGAAGCCAAGCGCCTGTTCGAGGCCGCGAGCGGGGCTTACGGCGACTTGGGAACGGCGGCCCGCGAGGCTTTTGCCAGGCTCGACATCCGGGACGCGCCTCGGAGGTACTTGAAGGTGGAGCCCGCCTTCGAGGACGGCCAGGTGGTCGTCGAGGTCTCCAATGGGAGCGGCTACCCGCTGGCTGACATCGTCGTGCGGGTGCGTGTCGAGATCAATGGCGAGAGCGCCTACCGGCGGTTGAGTCTGCGTCGCCTTGACTCGGGCTACTACGACGTCATGGAGAGCGGCATCTACTACCGGTCCGACGACGACGTGAAAGCCGAGGCGCTCGTCCTCGAAGCGGCTCCGGGGTGGTAGGGGGGCAGTCGATGCCGTTTGATCAGGCTCGATTCCTGCCGCTTGCGGCGCTGATCGTCGGGTTCATGCTCGCGCCGGGCTGCGCCGTGGACCCAGGGTCGGCGCAACGCGAGCCGATATTGCTGACCACCGAGGACGAGATCGCCTTCGGCGAGGAACGCTTCCCTCAACAGCAGCAGGTTAGCGGCGGCCTTTACACGGTGGATCCGGCCGTTTCCCGGTACGTCGCCTCGGTGGGCGCACGCGTTGCCGCCGTCAGCGACCGCGCTCTACCGTACGAGTTCGTGGTGGTGAACGACGGCACGCCCAATGCTTGGGCGCTGCCGGGCGGCAAGGTCGGCATCCATCGGGGCCTCCTGGTGGAACTGGAGAACGAGGCCGAACTGGCGGCGGTACTCGGCCACGAGCTGGTCCATGCCGCCCGGAAACACTGGCGGGACCAGATCCAGGGCGGCGTCCAGTCCGAACTGGGGGACAGCGGTGTTGCGGCCCTTGCCGATGACTCGAATCCGGCGGCCGTCCAACCGGGTCTGGGCCTTGCGAATCTGAACTATGGTCGCAACGCCGAGAGGGAATCCGACTACTACGGCATGAAATACCTGCACGCGGCCGGCTACGACACCGCGGCAGCGGTCACCGTGCAGGAGAAATTCGTCGACCTTTCCGATCGACGGCAAAGCCGTTGGCAGAGACGGTTCAGAAGCCACCCCCCGTCGCTCGAACGCCTGGCCAACAACCGTGCGGCCTTGAATGAGTTCCCACCGGGTGGGGAGCTCGGCACAGCACGGTATCAAGCGCACATGGCGACCCTGCTACGCGACCGGGATGCATACGACCTGGCGGAGCAGGCACAGCGGACAGCCAGGAACGACCCCGCCGCGGCCGCCCGCCTGATCGACAAGGCCATCAGCCAACAACCACGCGAAGCGCTGTTCCACAGTATCGGGGGCGACATCCTCGCGAGCCTCGGACACCATGCCGACGCCGTGCGCGCCTACGGCAAAGCCATCGAACGCGATCCCGACTATTTCGCCTACTACGTGAGGCGGGGCCTGGCCCATGAGCGCTTGGGTGAACAACGCCTTGCAAGGGAGGATCTGGCGCGCAGCAACAGCCTGTTGCCGACGCCGTTCGCGAGCTACAGGCTTGGCGGTTACGCACTGGCGGACGGTGATCGGGCGGAGGCCAAACGGCAGTTCCAGGTCGCGGGCCGTTCGCGCGGGGGCCTCGGCGCGGCTGCGCGCGCAGCCTATGTCAGGCTCGACCTCGAGGATGCGCCCTGGAAGTACGTGAGGGCGGGCCTCGGGACCGACACGGGCCAGATCGTGCTACGGATCGTGAACACGAGCGACTACCCCGTCGCCGACATCGTCGTCCGGGTGGAAATGGAAATCGACGGCATAACCTCGTACCGCCAGCTTCGCATGAAGCACCTCGATCCGGGCACGTACGACGATCTGGAGACAGGGATCTACCGAGGGATCACTAGCCTTGGGCCCGATTGGGTAACGGTCGCCAGGGCCCAGATAGTCGGTGCCGCACCGGGTTGGTAGCCCTGGATGTAGAGAGGAGCGTCCGATGAGTCCGCTACTTCAAGTCAACGACCTGCGTGTCGAATTCGACACCTACGGCGGCACCGTGCAGGCGGTGCGGGGCATCTCGTTCTCCCTCGACCGCGGCAAGACGCTTGCCATCGTGGGCGAATCGGGATGCGGAAAGTCGGTCACTGTGCAGAGCATCATGGGGTTGATCCCGATGCCACCGGGCCGGATCACCAGCGGCACGGCGCTGCTCGATGGTGTCGACGTGATCGCCGAGAAGAAGATCGGCGGCAAGGACATTCGCGGCCGCCTTGTCGGCATGATCTTCCAGGATCCCATGACGTCGTTGAATCCCACCATGTCTATCGGCGACCAAATCGCCGAGACCCTGCAGGTGCACCAGGGGATGAGCCACCGCCGGGCGTTCGCCCGGGCCATCGAGCTGATCGACATGACGCGCATTCCGGAGGCCGCCAAGCGCGCCCGACAGTACCCGTTCGAGTTCTCCGGCGGCATGCTGCAGCGTTCCATGATCGCGATGTCGCTGGCGTGCGAACCGTTGATCCTGGTCGCCGACGAGCCCACGACGGCTCTGGACGTCACGATCCAGGCGCAGATCCTCGACCTCATGGGCGACCTGCAGCTTGAGAAGGGCATGGCGATCATCCTCATCACCCACGACCTCGGCGTGGTGGCGCGCATGGCCGACGAGGTGCTGGTCATGTACGCGGGCGAAGTGGTGGAGAAGGGCGGCGTCGACGACGTCTTCTACCGTTCGGCACACCCGTACACGCTCGGTCTCAAGGCCGCCATGCCGTCGAACCGCGACGACTCGGCCCAGGTGCTGACGCCCATCGACGGCAGTCCGCCCGACCTCTTTGCGCCGCCTGCGGGCTGTGGCTACTTCGCCCGCTGCCCATATGCCATGCGCGCCTGCGAGGACAACCACCCCGAGCCTTTCGACCTGCACGCCGACCACTTCGCCGCCTGCTGGCTGCACCACGAGGACTGCGAATCCGAGGCGGCGGACATCCACCAGAAGGCGTCGACTGCGCACGAGTGAGTGGTGTTACGCACGGCGGCAAACCGTGGCCGGGAAGCGCTGAATCAAATCCTGAAATTCACCCTCGTGTCGGGTTTCCTGCTGTGGCTACGTCGGCGCTGGAAGTGGCTCGCCGGATGTGGTGGCGTCATCGCGGCGGCGATGTATCTTCACGGCGAGTTCCTGGACTATGTCGAGGCACTTCCGCCGGGCTCGGAAGAGGCAACGATCGCTGGCGATTACATCGCCGTAGCCTTCGCGATCAAGAACGTCGTGATCTTCGCCTCGCTGCTGACGTACTTCCTGGTCGAGATGCGGGCGTCGAAGCGTAGGCGAAAGGGCAGGCCGCGCTCGGTCGATGATGCTGGAACCGCTGAACCGGGCCTGCCGCCTAGACGCGACTCTGAGGGGCGCGACGACCCCATGGCGGACGATGGCTTCGACTTCCTTCGGCATGGGCGGAAGCTCGAGAACCGTGCCGACAGGGTTATTGGAAACAAGCGCGGAGAGTAGCGCTTCAGCGGGGCAAACAAGACAGGCACAGCTACGAGCACATCGTGGTAGCGTAGCGACCCGAGGCAATCGGAGCTCGTGGAAATGGACCCACGCGAACAGCCTGCTTACACCTTAGCTGAGGCGGCGCACTATCTCGTGCTCCCCGCGTCCACGGTCCGCTCGTGGTCGGTGGGCGTCACAGGCTATGGACCGCTAATCGAGGCGGCCTCGCCTTCACCCGCGTTGCTCTCGTTTCTGAACCTTGCGGAGTTGCATGTGCTTGCAGCCATTCGGCGCACGCATCTCGTAGCCATGGGGAAGGTACGTGTTGCGATTCAATATCTTGTTCAACATGCAGGCACTGAACGGGACCGGATCCACCCGTTGGTCGGTCGAGAAATGGAGACCGACGGTCTGGACCTTTTCATCCGAGAATGCGGCCACTTGGTCAACATTAGCGAAGCTGGCCAACTCGCCATGCGCGAGGTGCTCGACCAAGCCCTGCGACGCATTGATCGGGATGCTACCGGCGTACCGATTCGGCTCTATCCCTTTACACGAGCCGCGACAGATGATGCCCCCGCCCTAGTTGTTGTCGACCCGTCCCTTTCGGCCGGACGACCCGTGATCGCGGGCACCGGGCTCGCGACCGGCTTGATCGCGGAACGGTACAAGGCCGGCGAGTCGGTTCGCGAGCTCGCGCGAGACTACGAGCGGAGCAAAGGGGAAATTGAAGAAGCAATCCGGTGCGAACTCCCCGCAGCAGCCTGACACGGGTGGTGGTCGTGCGCGCGAAGAACGCCACAGCGACCGACATTGCCGAACTGTTGTTGAAGGGCAAGAACGGCATCGCTCGGTTCACCGCAAAGACCGAAGCGCCGTTCGTTGCCGGGATAGACAGGAGTGGGCGTGTCACACCGTATCGGGGTGTGCTTGAACAAGACCTGTGACGAGGAGTTCACTGTGAGGATACACATATCGGTGCCCTCCTATTTGGTCGAGGAACTCGATCGGCGCGCGGGTGACCGGCCGCGCAATGCTTTTGTCTGCGAACTCATACGACGTGGGCTCGACGAGCAGCGCTGGGACGAGATTGACGCGGCCCTAGGTGCAGTTGAGGACACCGGCCACGAGTGGGACCGTGATCCGGGAGCGTGGGTGCGGCAGCAGCGTCGCGGGGACACAAGCCGCTCCGGCTGACCCTCAGCACCAAACGCCAGTTCGCTCGACCCGGCTTGAGACTTGCGCTTGCGAGGGTCCACCTCGTTAGAATCCGCCGTTTCTTCTGCGGCTGCGGGGTGGTGTGAACGACGGTGCGGAGGTGCCAGAGTGGCCAGTGAATACAACAACCAGTGGATTGGCAAGCGCACGATCCGCCCCGACGGCGAAGACAAGGTCACCGGTCGGGCGGCGTTCGGCGCCGACTTCGCACAAGCCGGCATGCTTTGGGGCAAGGTGCTGCGCAGCCCGCATCCCCATGCCCGGATCAAGTCGATCGACCTCGAACGTGCCGCCGGAGCACCCGGCGTCAAGGCGGTGATGTCCGGCGCCGACCTGGTGGACTTTCCCCTCGATACGCCCGTGCTGGTCGGTCCCGCGGACATGCGTTTCGTGAGCCGCAACGTCATGGCGCGCGACAAGGCGCTCTATGCCGGACATGCGGTGGCGGCGGTGGCTGCGACCTCGGCGGAGTTCGCCCAGGCCGCGCTCGAGCTGATCGACGTCGACTATGAACCGCTGCCTTGGGTGATCGATGTCGACGACGCGATGCGTTCCGGTGCGCCGGTGCTCCACGAATTCCTTCGTACTCAAGGCGACGACTCGGCAGCGGATGCGCCGACCAACGTGGCCAGCCGCGCCGAGTTCACGCTCGGAGACGTCGGCGACGGGTTCGCCGAAGCCGATGTCGTCATCGAACGAGACTTCAAGACGAAGCCGGTGCACCAGGGCTACATCGAACCGCACGCCTGCCTGGTCAGCGTGTCGGCGGACGGTCGCGCAACCATCTGGAGTTCAAGCCAGGGTCAGTTCATGGTCCGCAACGCCACCGCCAAGATGACGGGTGCGAAACTCTCCGAGATCCGGGCGATCCCGGCGGAGATCGGCGGTGGTTTCGGGGGCAAGACCATCGTCTATCTCGAACCGCTGGCGTACACGCTGTCGAGGAAGGCAGGCGCCCCGGTGAAGATGGTAATGACCCGCGAGGAGGTGTTCCGCGCCACGGGACCGACCGCGGGTTCATCGAACACCATCAAGATCGGCGCACGGCGTGACGGCCGTATCGTTGCCGCCGAAGCGACATTCCGGTTCCAGGCCGGCGCGTTCCCGGGTTCTCCGGTGCGCGGGGCTTCGAACTGCGCCTTTGCGCCGTACGCCATCGACAACGTCAGGGTCGTGGGCTACGACGTGGTGGCGAACCGGCCCAAGTGCAACGCCTACCGGGCACCTGGTTCCCCCATCGCCGCGTTCGGCGTGGAATCCGTCATCGACGAACTGGCTCGGGAACTCGGTCTCGATCCCATCGAGTTCCGGCTCCAGAACGCCGCTAGGGAAGGTACGCGCGCGGCCTACGGACCGACGTTCCGCCGGATCGGCTTCGAAGAGACCTTGCTCGCCGCCCGGGATCACGCGCATTACGGCGCGCCGAAGAACCGCCGGCAGGGACGTGGGGTTGCCTGCGGCTTCTGGTTCAACGTCGGTGGCGAATCCAGCGCGCAGGTGAATGTCAACGAGGACGGCACGGTCGCCGTCACCACCGGGCACCCGGACATCGGCGGTTCGCGCGCATCGATGGTGAACATCGTTGCCGAGGCCCTCGGCATTCACTACCACAACGTCAGCGTGCAGGTCGGTGACACCAACACCATTGGCTATAGCGCCACCACCGGCGGTAGCCGGGTTACTTTCGCTGCGGGCACCGCGGTTTCCGAAGCCACGGAGCGCGTGGTCGAGCAGTTGCGCGAACGGGCAGCACTGCTTTGGGACATCGATCCCGACGCCGTGGACTGGAACAACGGCCACGCCCGTCCGGCTGGCGCCAACGCCGGTGACTTCGAGCCTCTGTCGCTCGCGGAACTTGCGGCCAAGGCGTCGCAGACGGGCGGTCCGATCACCGCGCACGTGTCGGTGAATGCGCAGGGTGCGGCGCCGGCATTCGCCACACACGTCTGCGATGTTGAAGTCGACGAAGAAACCGGCCGTGTCGAGGTGATTCGCTACACCGCGGTGCAAGACGCCGGCCGTGCCATTCACCCGGGCTACGTCGAAGGTCAGATGCAGGGCGGTGTCGCCCAGGGCATCGGCTGGGCACTCAACGAGGAGTACATCTTCGATGCCTCGGGCCGCCTCGACAACGCGGGCTTCCTGGACTACCGCATGCCGGTCGCATCGGACCTGCCGATGATCGACACCGTGGTCGTCGAAGTGCCGAACGACGCCCATCCGCACGGCGTGCGCGGCGTCGGCGAAGTCCCCATCGCACCGCCGATGGCGGCGGTCGCCAACGCCATCCACGACGCCGTCGGGCTGCGTCTGCGCGAACTACCGATGTCGCCGCCGAAGGTACTTGCGGCGCTCAACAACGGAGACGACGAAGGGCCGTAGCGCCCCAAAGCCGTCCCCGGCCGCGTCGGCGACGACGCACCCTCGCCATCGCTGTGCGCCGGGTCACGCCGCTTGCGTGCTGCGTTGGACATCCGACCTACGATCGTCACGGGCGACCGAGACGGCGTGGTGACCAACTGCCCGCTCTGTGAGGCGTGGTTCCTTGCGGGACCCGTGAGCGGTTGCATCCCCTAATACGCGTATCGCCATGAACGCTAGGTTGCAATCAGACGCACATTAAGTTTTGAACTGGACGGTAGTTAAACTTCATATTAGACGGTAGTATGTCTTTAAATTAGCCGAAAGACGCGCTATCGTTGCAGACCATGCCACAGGGCAAGCTATACGAACGCCACGTCGCTCCCCTCCTCCTGGAAGCGTTGCAGGACTCGCCGGCGGTACTGATTCACGGTCCACGGCAGTGTGGGAAGAGTACGTTGGCGCTCGAGGTCGGTCGACGAGCGGGCTACGACTACATCAGTTTCGATGACGATGTTGCCCGACTGGCCGCCAAGGACGACCCGGCGGGATTCGTATCCGATCTCCCGGATCGTGTGATCATCGACGAGATTCAGCATGTTCCCGACCTCTTCTCGACGTTGAAGCTCACGATCGACCGTCGCCGCGAACCCGGCCGCTTTCTGCTGACCGGTTCTTCGAACCTGCTTCTGCTGCCGACGCTCGCGGACTCGCTTGCCGGTCGCATGCAGGTGCTGCGCCTTCATCCCTTGTCTCAAGCGGAGGTGGCCGGTCGTAGACCCGAGTTCTTGGATGCGCTGTTTGCGCGGAACTTCGAAACCCGCACGGTCTCGAGGCTGGGTTCGGATCTGGCGGATCTAATCGTCGCGGGCGGATACCCACCGGCCCTGTTGCGTCCCACCGGACGACGACGCGCCAACTGGTACATCGACTACGTGGACGCCATTGTCCAGCGGGACGTACGGGATCTTGCGCGAATTAGCGCGTTCGACGTGCTGCCGCAGTTGCTTCGCCTGGCCGCCGCACAGACGAGCAATCTGTTCAACCTGTCGGCGTTGGGTGCGCCGTTTCGCCAGACCCTCCCAACGATCAACGACTATTTCGCACTGCTTGAGCGTGTGTTCCTTGTGCAGCGTCTGCCGCCTTGGCACAACAATCGCCTGAGCCGCCTTGTCAAGACCCCGAAGCTCCATGTCGCGGACACGGGAGTCGCTTGTGCACTTCTCGGCACGGATGCGGAAACCCTGCGCGGCGACCGGCCCCTGCTCGGTCAGCTTCTCGAGACGTTCGTCTTCCAAGAGCTTCGGTGCCAGGCTGTCTGCCATCCGCATCCGCTCGCCTTCTTCCACTATCGCGACAAGGACAAGGTCGAAGTCGACGTGGTCATTGATGCCGGTAGCCGTGGTCTGGCTGGCGTCGAGGTCAAGGCGGGGGCAACGGTCAGGAAGGATGACTTCCGGGGGCTCCGCAAGCTTCAACGCAGCGAGCCCGGTCGATTCGTCGCCGGAGTTGTCCTTTACGATGGCGAGATGTGCGCGAGTTTTGGCGATGGCCTCTATGCCGTACCGATTCGCTTCCTCTGGGAGTCCGTCAGAGTCTGTCGTCCCTGATTGTCAGCGTTGTCGGCTTGACGCAACGGGTTCGACATCACCACAGTAGGTTCCGCGATTACTCTGTGGGATCGAAGGCGAACGGAATCACGAGGCGTTCCACCGCAACGTCCCGACCATTCAGGAACCCCACCTGCGCGTCCACCAATACCGTCGGTTCCTCGTGGCCCATTCCGTCGACGACGATGAGTTGACCGTTCGGGAAGCCGCGCAAGACAGCCTCCGCATTCGACACGGGCGTGCGGCCGTCCAGCGTGCCCGCACAGAACAGCGTGGGCGTAGCGGATTGCACGGGAGTACGGAAGGCATCATCGAGTTCGGTGACGCCAAGCTCTTCGCCGATGAACGGGAAGGGCAGGTTGAAGCTGTCGTCGAGCAAGGCGTCTGCGCGCTCGGCCTCGATCCGGCGAGCGCGTTCCGGGCTCGCGCCGGCGGCATGGTCCATGGCAAGCATCATGCCGTGGACGGTTGAGTTCGCCCGCCAACGGTCGAACCGGCGAACCAGCGCCGTGTAGTCCCTGCGCCGAAGCTCGCCAGCGAATGCCGGAAGACCGCGCATCGCTCGAGTGCTGCCGAGTGCGTTCCCGAGCACGACCTGCAGGGCGAACTTGCCGATCGGCACCGGGTGCTCGACGCCAGGCACGGTGGCTTCGAACGGTGTCCGTTCGAGTGTGTCGAGTGCGGCCGCGAGTTCGCCGAAGAGGTCCGCGCACGCACCGTCGCGAGCGAGATCGGCGAGGTGGCGAAAGTGGCGACCCACGTTGCTGGGCAGCTTGTGCGTGTCGTCCGGCCCTTCGACGAGGCAGAGGATCGCTCGGTCGACCTGCTCGGCGTGAAGCCTCAACACCATCAAGCCGAGGTGGGAACCGTAGCTGGCACCGTAGAGGTTTACGCGCTCGACGCCGAGCGCCTTGCGCAGGTCGTCGACGTCGTCGGCGCTCTCGGCGGTGTTGTAGTCGTTCGGGTCTACGCCGCGCTCGCGCCAGTACGCACCGAGACGGGCGGCGCTTTGCCGTTGTGCGGCCAGGTAGCTGTCGCGGGTGAGTGGCCGGGCGTTGTCGTACTCCGGAGCGAAGGGATTGACGAGATTCGGCAGTGCGCCGTGGCAGCCTCGCTGATCGAAGGTAACGACGTCGCAGATTCGCGACAGCCGTTCCACATGCTCGAAAAAGTAGCCTCCGAAGGACTCCAGGGAAGCAACACCCGGCCCGCCGAAAAGCACCACGAGTGGCGACAGACCGTGGTCCCGCCTCGCGGGCACGCGCACGAACGGCAGGGCGATGGCCGGGCTCTCGTCGCGACGCCTCGACGATGGCACCAGCAGGATGCCTCGTTCGGCATCGAGGCAGCGACCGGTTGAGTGTTCGAGTCGCGACGGCCATGGACCCACGAGCCGGTGTTCGGTTTTCTTCAAGTGCATGGCGGCCTCCTAACGCCGGGGGGATCCGGGTCTACGGGCGGGCATCATAGGGGCAAACGCAGACAACGTTGCGTCCGGAGACGTGCTAGGTTAGGCGCGTCAGGAAGTCCGACGCCAATGGCCGAACCCCTCGTTCAGATCCGCAACCTCACCAAGCACTTCCCCATCGCTCGAGGGCAGGTGGTTCATGCGGTGGACGACGTCTCCTTCGACATCGCGCCTCAAGAGATCGTCGGCCTCGTCGGCGAGAGCGGCTCCGGCAAGTCAACGCTCGGCAAGACCGTGCTCGGTCTCCACGACAAGACCGGCGGCGACGTGGTCTACAAGGGCGAGGCGATGCCCGCCAGGTACCGGGCGGCGGACTTCCAGCGCTACGCCCGGGCCATGCAGATGATCTTCCAGGATCCCTATTCGTCGCTGAACCCACGCATGACGGTGGGCGAGATCGTCGGCGAGGGCCTGAAGCTGCACTCCGACCTAGGCGCGCAGGAGGCGCGGGACACCGTGGGCAGGTGGCTGAGGCGCGTCGGCCTCAACCCGGATCACATGTCGCGCTATCCGCACGAGTTCTCCGGCGGCCAGCGGCAGCGCATCGGCATCGCCCGGGCGCTCGTGCTCGAACCCGAATTCGTCGTCTGCGACGAGCCCATCTCGGCGCTGGACGTCTCGGTGCAGGCTCAGGTCGTCAACCTGCTCGATGAACTCAAGGACTCGTTGGGGCTCACGCTGCTGTTCATCGCCCACGACCTGTCCATGGTCCGCTACGTCTCCGACCGCATGGCGGTGATGTACCTCGGCTCGCTGGTGGAGATCGGCCCTGCCAACCGGGTGTTCTTCGCTCCCAAGCACCCGTACACCGAACTCCTCATCGGCTCCAACCCGGAACCCGACCCGAAGAGCGAACGTACCCGCGAGTCCACCGCGATCAAGGGCGAGATCCCGTCACCCGTGAACGTTCCGCCGGGTTGCCGGTTCGCGAACCGATGTCCCAAGGTGATGGACGTGTGTCGTGAAACGACGCCGGAACTCATTCCCGTGGTCGATGTTGGACAGCCGGATCGATTGGTGGCCTGCCACCTATACGAGGCGAACGCCGCCGCAGCGTGACCTCGGGCGCTGTCGCACCGCTGTTGGTACGTGTTTCCTGTAAGATTCCGCGCCCTCAAACTCCGATCCCCGACCCACCATGACTGAGCAGGTGGAAGAAACCACCGCGTTCTCCTTCGTCGCGATGGAGCACGACATCCTCTCGCGCTGGGAGGAGCATGACGTGTTCCGCCAGTCGCTGGCATGCACGGAGGACAAGAAGCCGTACATCTTCTACGACGGCCCGCCGTTCGCTACCGGGTTGCCGCACCACGGGCACCTGGTGGGTTCGATCCTGAAGGACATCGTGCCGCGCTACTGGACCATGAAGGGCCGCCACGTGTTGCGCCGGTTCGGCTGGGATTGTCACGGGCTGCCCATCGAGCAGGAGATCGACAAGGCGCTCGGCCTCTCCGCCCAGGAGGCGGTGCAGAAGATGGGCGTCGCCGGGTACAACGCCGAGTGCCGCGCCATCGTCGAACGCTACGTCGCCGAGTGGCGCAAGACCATCACCCGGCTCGGCCGGTGGGTCGATTTCGACGACGACTACAAGACCATGGACGTCTGGTACATGGAGTCCGTCTGGTGGGTGGTCAAGCAGCTCTGGGACAAGGGGCTCATCTACCAGGGCATGAAGGTGATGCCCGTGTCCACCGCGCTGGAGACGGTGCTGGCCAACTTCGAGGCTGGCCAGAACTACATCGATGTTCAGGACCCGGCGGTCACCGTGCTGTTCAAACTGGAGGACGAGGACGCCTACCTCTCGGCCTGGACGACCACGCCGTGGACGCTGCCCGCCAACCTCGCGGTGTGTGTCGGTGCCGACATCGACTACGTCCGGGTTGCCGACTCTGATGCGGGCAGAACCTTCTATCTGGCCGAAGCGCGGCTGGAGGAATACCGGGGGCGGCACCCCTCACTCGATGTCGAGGTGCGGTTGAAGGGTGCCGACCTGGTGGGACGCCGCTACCAGCCGCTGTTCGACTACTTCGCGGCGGAGCGTGAGCGCGGCGCGTTCACGGTCGTCGCCGACGACTACGTGACCACGGACGAAGGCACTGGCCTCGTCCACCAGGCGCCCGCGTTCGGCGAGGACGACTACCGCATCCTGAAGGCAGCGGGGATCGAGGCTTTCGTCTGCCCGGTTGCCATGGCGGGCGTGTTCACGGACGAGGTCCGCGACTTCGCGGGCCAGTTCGTCAAGGACGCGGACCGGCACATCATCCGCCACCTGCGCACCGCGGGGACACTCTACGACCGTCAGGACATCGTGCACAGCTATCCGCACTGCTACCGCACCGACACGCCGCTGATCTACCGCGCGGTGCCGTCCTGGTTCGTCCGCGTGACGGAATTCGTCGAGGACGTGGTGGCGGCCAACGAACAGGTGCTCTGGGTGCCGGAGCACATCAAGCACGGACGCTTCGGCAACTGGCTGAAGGGCGTCATCGACTGGGCGATCTCCCGCAACCGGGTCTGGGGCACACCGCTGCCGATCTGGATCAACGACACCACGGGCAATGTCCGCTGCATCGGTTCGCGGGACGAACTCAAGGCGCTGACCGGGGTCGAGGTGGAAGACCTGCACCGGGAGCATGTCGACGACCTCACCTTCGAGGTGGATGGGGAGGCGGGGGTCTACCGGCGGGTCGAAGAGGTGCTCGACTGCTGGTTCGAGTCGGGCTCCATGCCCTATGCCCAGCTCCACTATCCCTTCGAGAACCGGCAGACCTTCGAACAAGGGTTCCCGGCGGAGTACATCGCCGAGGGGCTGGACCAGACCCGGGGCTGGTTCTACACGCTGATGGTGCTCGCCGGTGCGCTGTTCAAGAAGCCGGCGTTCCGCAACGTCATCGTCAACGGCATGGTGCTGGCGGCGGACGGCAAGAAAATGTCCAAGAGCCTCAGGAACTACACCCCCGGGGACGAGTTGATGGAGACCTACGGCGCGGACGCCCTGCGCCTGTACCTGATCAACTCGGGACTGGTCCGCGCCGAGGAGCAGCGTTTCGTGGACCGGGGCGTGCGCGACATGGTGCGTCGCGCGCTGCTGCCCTGGTACAACGCCTGGTCGTTCCTCGAGACCTACGCGGCCATCGACGGCTGGACGCCGGCCAAGGGCACGCACCGCGGCGACAACATTCTCGATGCCTGGATTCTCTCGCGCCTGCAGACGTTGAAGGAGGACATCGACGCCGAGATGAAGCGCTACCGGCTCTACAACGTGGTGCCGAAGCTGTTCTCGTTCATCGCCGACCTCACCAACTGGTACATCCGCCTGAACCGGGCGCGGTTCTGGAGCGAGGGCGTCACCGCCGACAAGATCGCCGCCTACAACACGCTGCATACCGCGGTTTCCGAACTCTCGGTCGCCATGGCACCGTTCGCACCGTTTCTGTCGGAGCACATCTACCTGACGCTGGCCAGGTTGGCAGGGGAAGAGCCCAAGCCGATATCCGTGCACCTGTGCAGCTATCCGGAGGCCGAGGAGGCGCTCCGCCAGCCGCTCCTGGAAGACGCCGTGGCGCGCATGCAGCAGGTCATCGAACTCGGTCGGCAGAAACGCGAGCGGGTGAAGATCAACCTGCGCACGCCGTTGCGGCGGCTGACGATCATCCACCGCGACGCGGCGCTGCTCGCCGAGCTCAAGTCCCTCGAGGACTACGTCACCGCGGAGTTGAACGTCAAGGAGGTGCGCTACGAGCAGGACGAGGCGAGCTTTATCGACCTCTACGCGAAGCCCAACTTCCCGGTACTCGGCAAACGCCTAGGTTCCCGCATGAAGGCCTTTCAAGCGAAGATCGGCGCGCTCGACGCCGACGCCATCGAGGCGTTCCAGGAAGCCGGTCGGGTGGAGATCGACGGCGAGAGTTTCGACGGCGACGAGATCCACGTCTTCCGCGAAGCCAAGGACGGCACCGACACGGTGTCCAACCGGCACATCTCCATCGAACTCGACTGCGCCCTCGACGACGATCTCGTGCGCGAAGGGTGGGCGAGGGAGGTGGTCAACCGCATCCAGCGGGCGCGCAAGGAATGTGGCTTCCAAGTGAGCGACCGCATCCGCGTGGTCTACGCGGGCGCGGACGTCCTCGCCGAGGCCATCGCGCACCATCGGGACTACGTTGCGGGCGAGACGCTCGCGCTGGCCTTGGAGTCCGGCGAACCACAGGGCACGGTCCATCGGGTCACGATTGACGGGAAACCGCTTGCGTTTTCGGCTAGTGTGGCTGCTACCGACGGCTGAAAGGGTGTCACGACCCTTACTGCCTGGTGTGAAAAGAGGAGACAACCGATGAGTGACTCCACGACGCGAACCATCCAAGGGCTCGGCTGGCTCTTGGTGATTGCGGCCGCACTGGTGCTGGTGGGCGTTGTGGGCTACGCGATGTTCTTCTCCGGGGAGTCGTCGTGGGTGGTCTGGGTGGTCGGCGCGCTCTACCTCGGATTTGGCGTGCTGCTGTTGTCGGTGTTGCGCCAGCGGCTCATCGAACGCAAGACGGACAAGTACGAGGACGTCGACATTTAGTGGTCTACCACTTGGGGGGAGGAAGATGATTGTTGTCACATCCGACGCCGTGCCTGGCAAGCGCATCGTCAGGACGGTCGGCCTTGTGCGCGGTAACGCGGTGCGCGTTCGGCACATCGGCAAGGACATCCTTGCGGGCCTGCGGAACATCGTCGGCGGCGAGGTGCACGAGTACGCCAAGCTCTTGGCCGAGAGCCGGGAACAGGCGCTCGACCGCATGACGACCGAGGCGGCGGGGCTGGGGGCCAACGCCGTTGTGGCGACGCGGTTCACCACGTCCGTGATGATGGGCGGTGCCGCGGAACTGCTGGCGGTCGGAACCGCCGTCGTCGTCGAGGACGAATGAGAAACGGTCGGTGGCGAACGGGCAACCGTCCGCCGCCGACCCAGTCGCCTACGATGCCGACCTAAGCGACCCGGACATTGACCGGCGTTCAGATAGAGCCGGTCGTTGAGTGAGTCGACGAGCGGCTGCAACGGCTGCGTATACTCCATCGGATGGTGTCCTTAAGGGTGGAGAGCGTATGCGACGTGGACTGCTGGCCGTCGTCCTGGCCCTGACAACGGAGTCTGCCCTGCCGGCGGAGGAGGAGCGGCCCCGGGTGGAAGCCGATGGCACCGTCCATGTGCCGGCGTTCGATCTGCCGGAGTCCGTCTATCTCGGTGACGAGTCGCGTGCGGCGATGAAGTACTTCCGCGAAGTGTATGGGCCCGAGTTCGGTACGTTCTCCCGAGGCTGTCCCAACCTCTTCGAGGTGGGCGACGACCCTGAAGCCGCCCGTGTGGCGCGTGACTGCATCGCAGAGGGCTACTACCGCACGTCCGTCTACAAGGACACCCGCGCCAAGCACCCCGTTGAAATCACGGCGACGACCATCGCCGGGGTCTACACGGAAGTGTTCGTTCCCGAGGGTGGTGTCGCGGATGCCAACAAGAAGCGGTTGCTGATCAGCATTCACGGCGGCGGCTTCTCGATCGGCGCCCGCTACTTCAGCCACACGGAAGCCATGCAGGTGGCCGACATCGGCGGCTACAAGGTCGTCAGTCCCGACTACCGGATGGCGCCCGAGTTCAAGCACCCGGCGGGCCTGGAGGACGTGATCGCCGTCTACAAGTCGATGCTCGAGGACTACGATCCCGGGGCCATCGGCATCTACGGCTGTTCGGCCGGCGCCATGCTGACGGCGCAGACGGTGGCCTACCTTCTGCAGCACGAACTGCCCCTGCCGGGTGCCATCGGCCTGTTCTGCGCGGGAATCCCCATGACCGACGGGGATACCCCGGGTGTCTTCAAGATGGGACGAAGTGAGAGCGCCTTCCTGGTGTCGGCCATCAATGGCTTTCCGCGGCCGGTCGAGCCATCCGGCCCATCCCGCGCCCGCGGCTACTTCGAGGGCGTGAGCGCGGATGACCCGTTGGTCGCGCCTGGCGACCACGACGACCTGCTCGCTCGCTTTCCGCCGACGGTCCTGATCAGTGGCACCCGCGATTTCGCCTTGGGCGGCGTGCTCGCCAGCCACCGCAAGCTCGACGGCCTAGGCGTCGAAGCCGACCTACACGTCTGGGAGGGCCTCGGCCATGCGACCTTCGCGTTCAACCCGCGTCTGCCGGAGTCTGACGAAGTGCACGAAGTGATCGCCCGCTTCTTCGACGAACACCTTTCCAGTGGGGCGTCGGTCAGTCCCTGAGCAACTCGTTGATCGAAGTCTTCGAACGCGTCCGCTCGTCCACGCGCTTGATGATGACCGCACAGTAGAGGCTCGGCCGCGGGCGGTCGGCGGTGGTGTCGGGACTTGGCAGCGAGCCCGCGACCACCACTGAATACGCCGGCACGCGGCCGATGGTGATCTCGCCGGTGGCACGGTCAACGATCTTGGTTGAGGCGCCGATGAACACGCCCATGCCGAGCACGGCGCCCTTTTCGACGATCACGCCCTCGACGACCTCGGAACGCGCGCCGATGAAGCAGTTGTCCTCGACGATCACCGGCTCCGCCTGCAGCGGCTCGAGGACGCCGCCGATACCGGCGCCGCCGGAGACGTGGCAGTTCTTGCCGATCTGCGCGCAGGACCCGACGGTCGCCCAGGTGTCGATCATGGTGCCGCTGTCCACGTACGCCCCGAGATTGACGAAGCTCGGCATCAGCACCACGGACGGCGCGATGTACGCCGAGTGGCGCACGATGGCGGATGGCACCGCGCGGAAGCCTGCGGCCCGGAACCGGGCTTCGTCCCAGCCGGCGAACTTCGACGGCACCTTGTCCCACCAGGGCGCCCCTCCAGGGCCGCCGTCCACGGTGTCCATGTCGTTCAGCAGGAAGCTCAGCAGCACGGCCTTCTTCAACCACTGGTTGACGACCCAATCGCCGCCCAGCTTCTCCGCGACCCGGACACGACCGGAGTCGAGCGCGTCCAGAGCCTCGGCGACGGCGTCGCGGACCGGACCACGGGTGTCGAAGCTGATCGCGTCTCGCCGTTCCCAAGCCTGTTCGATGATGTCTTGGATGTCGGCCACCGTTAGGTCCCGCGAACCTTCATGCCCGAGGCTCGGTACGCGGCATCGATCAGGCGCATTTGCTTGACGGCGTCGTTGGCGTCGGTGGGCAATGTCTCGCCGGTGCGCAGGGCATGCACGAAGGCGTCGAGCTGAAAGTCGTAGGTGGTTCTCCGGTCGAGGGTCTCGGAGGAGCTCTCGCCGCCGGCTTCGAGCTTGATCTCGTGGCCGACGTGCGGCACCAGCGGGTTCACGACGGTCAACGTGCCCTCGGTGCCCTCGGCGATGAGTTCGGCGCGAAACGTGTCGCCCTTCATCATCGACCCGGAGGTGGATCCGGTCGCACCGCCGGGAAATTGGAGCTCGGTGACCAGGCGAAGGTCCACGTCCGGCGGTCCCTCGACGGCCTCGGCGGAGACGACCTCCGGCTCCTCGCCGGTGAAGTGGCGGACCCACGACATCGGGTAGCAGCCCATGTCCATGGTCGCGCCGCCGCCCGTCTCGTAGATCATGCGGATATCGCCCGCGGGCATCTCGCGGTCGCCGAGACCGACGTGGAAAAAACCGGAGAGACGTACCAGATCGCCGATCTGCCCGCCGCGGTAGATCTCCAAGGCGCGCAGGAACACCGGATGGTAGCGGTAGTGGAACGCCTCGATCAGCAGCAGACCGGCCCGGTCGGCGGCTTCGGCCATGTCGACGGCCTCGGCTTCGTTCAACGCGAACGACTTCTCGCAGAGCACGGGTTTTCCGGCGGCGAGCGCCCTTAAGGTCCACTCACGATGATGGCTGATGGGCAGGGGGTTGTAGACGACGTTGACGTCGGGATGGTCGATGACCGCCTGGTAGTCGTCGACGACATGTTCGACGTTGGCCCGGTCGGCCATGGCTTGGGCACGGGAGCGGTCGCGGGCGGCGATGGCGACTACGGATACGTCGTCGTTCCGGCTCGCCGGGGCAAGCAGGGCCTGGGGCGTGATGTTCGCCGCCCCGAGCGTTCCGAAGCGGAATTCGGTCATGGTTCCTCCAGAGATGGCCGCCGGTGGCGGATCGTCAACGTCCGGCGGCTTGGACGTCTATGGTAGCGGTTGACGCGGGACCATGCTAAGAACCCATCGGAGAGCGCCCTTGTTGCGAACGCATCCGGCGGGAGGGATGTTGCTCGACGCGATCCTACAAACCACCAGCCGCTGGCCGCTGGACCGACTCCACGGCATCGCGCGCTGCGCCCAGCCGTTGGTGCGGGCGACGTATCGGCGGCGCGTGGTAGAGGACAACATTCGCTACGCGTTCCCGCATGCCGATTCCGTCAGGCTGGTGCGGGAGTTCTATGCCGGCGCATCCCAGGCGGCAGTCGAGGTCTTGCGCCTGCTTGAGCTTCCCGAGGCGGAACTGCGCGAACGCGTGACGTTCGAAGGTGCCGAGGCGCTCGACGAGGGCAACGCGGTGCTGCTCATGGCGCACCACGGCAACCTGATCTGGTCCATCTGCGCGCTCTCGACGGTGATTGCCGCGCCGGTGTTCACCGTCTACAAGCCGCCCCATGTGGATGCCATGGACAACCTGCTCCTGCGTCTGGCCGACCGCTTCGGCCTCACCTTGGTCCCCGCCAACGAGATCCGCCAACAGGTGCTGAAACGGCGCCAGAAGCGTCCGGTGTGGACCCTTGTGGCCGATCAACGCCCCGGCGGACGGGACCGCCACACGGTTCGCTTCTGCGGTCGCGACACGGCGTTCTTCCGAGGCCCCGAGCGCTTGGCGCGTGCCATGAAGTGGCCGGTCTTCTACCTGTCGTGCCAGCGCACGGCGCCCGGCCGCTACCATTGCCGGATAGAGAAACTCGCCGATCCGCCCCACGACCGAGGGACGGTGGTGGAGGCCTACGTGGCCAAGCTCCAGGAGGACATCGACCAGGCGCCGGCGGACTGGCTGTGGTCCCACCGGCGTTGGCGCGGTCCGTAGGGGCGACCGCGCGCCCTGGTGGGCGCGTTGTGGTCGCGCGTGCAGTCACGGCACGGTGTCGGTTGGCCAGGACGGGCGACTACAAGGGTCGCCCTACGGCACTGAATGCCGCCTGTTCAGAGCCGCGTTCACTCGGCTCGAGATACAACCTTGGTGAGGATGGGCCCGCTCAAGGTCCCGACTTCCAGGCCGTCGGCCGGCAGTTCGTCGGATTCCGGTTCCAGGCGCCATTTCCGAGCCAGACCGGCGAGTCCCGCCACCATGACGGCAGCAGCCAGGGGGATACCCCTGCAGGCTCGGGGTTCCGCGCCGTACGGCAGATAGCTGTGGGCATGCCGCGGGCACGCCTGGCCTCCCAGCCAGCGCTCCGGCTTGAACTCCTCGCCGTCCGACCAGTAGTCGACCCGCCGGTGCATGACATGCGGGACGACTTCAACGAGCGTTCCTTCCGGGATCACGTAACCGCCAACCTCGGTGTCCGACATCGCCCTGCGGGGTACTAACAGCGGGGCGGGAGGTTGAAGGCGGAGCAGTTCGTTGACGACGGCTTCGGCGTAAGGGAGCCGCTCAAGATCCTCGGCACCCAACGGCCGGTCGCCGGCGACGCGATCGACTTCCTCCTCGAGCCGTTCCCGAACCGAAGGATTGCGGCTCAGGAAGTGCGGAACATAGGCGAGCACGTGGGCAGCCGAATCCCAGGCGCCGACGAAAATCGCGTAGGCCTCGTCGCGAATCTCCGAATCGTTGCCGAAGGACCAGTCCGACTCTCCCCGCTCCGTGGCCTGGACCATGTGCGCGATCAGGCTCGTGTCTTGACTGTCGGCATCCCTGGCCTTGCGGATCGAGTCGTACACGGCCTCGTCGAGCGGTTTGATGGTCTTTCGCGCCTTCAGATCGTGCGGCAGGGGCAGCTTGCTGATCAGCTTGTATCCGGGCAGGGCGAACACGATGAAACCTAGCTTGGCGGCTTTCAGCATGGCCAGACCCGGCCCCGGCCCTAGGTCCCGCCCGGCCCCGAGTATCGTCGTCGTCAGGGCGTTCCAGGTGAAGCGCTCGACCTCGGCCCGGAAGTCGACTGTGCTTCCCGCCGTGAGTTCGTCCGAGAATGACGACGCTTCCGAGACGGCGACCCGTTTGAAGGCCGCGATCCGCTCGGGTGTGAATGCGGTGACAATCAGATCCGTGAGGCGTCCGTGATCGTCGCCGTACGGCGTCCTGGCAAGGGCCGGACACTGAATGACCTCGAATGCATTGGCTGGACAGACCTTCTGAAACAACTCCGGTTTCTGCACGAGGACCGCTTCGGCGAGGTCCGGGTCGAAGATCGCGCAGTGCCCGCCGTCGGGCATGTTGAAGTAGACGATGCCGCCCCAGTGTTCGTGGAGCCAGTGGAAGAAGCCGGTGTAGTCCCTCGCCAGCCGGCGCATGTTCTGGAGCTTCTTGGGCGGCGGGCCTGGCGGGAGTTGGCGGCCCGGTGTTGCGGTCTGTTTCATGGCTAGTGTCACGTCAACCCTCAAACGTCGCGTCAGTGGTCGCCGGAGCGCTCCTCGCAAGGCGCAGGCGGGAAGTCGTACCGGGGTACGTCGAGCGCCTGCTGACCCCTTGTCCGAAGCTCAGGATTGTCGCCAAGATCCCCAGCGTGATCAAGCAGATGCTCTGCGCGGCGGGGCTCTGTGTACCTTCAGCGGTCACTGATCGAGTCTCCGTCTCCGCTCAAGCGGGGATCGTGCAACACTGGACGAGTTGCTGACCAAGGCGTTAGGCTTGGTTCGGCAGCGCGCACTCGCCAAACTACGCGGTAGAACACGAGGTCTGGCTATGAACCGCTGGCCAATTCGAAACGAGTTCGTCGACGACTCTCTCTCGCGCCCTGCAGAACCCGCGCGCCACCGGCGCAGTTTCGTTGACCGCGTTGCACGCGAGCGGGGATTGCGATGAAGGCGTCATCCAGCGCGGCGGCACCCTTGCCGCCCGGTCCAAAAGGTGGCCGGCTCGGCAACCTTCGGGAGCGAACGAAGAGCTACTCCGAGTTTGCGGATCGACTCCGTCGCGAGTACGGCGAAATCGTCTCCTACGGGCTACCCTTCATGGAGTGCTGCATCGTCTTCGACCTCGAACTCATTCGCGAGGTCCTGGTCACGCAGCAACCGTACTATCGACCCTGGTTCCCGGGCGATGCGACGGACGATTGGAAGTACGGCTCGATCTCCTTGCACCAAGGCGAAGAACATCGGCGAAGAGCCGAGTTCATGGCGTCGGTCTTCGCCGAGGACTCGGCAGGTGCCTATGCAGAGGTCGTCGCCGAGAAGGCGCTAATCCTTAGAGACCGGCTTCTTTCCCGCAAGGACGTCGACCTTGTCAAGGAGTTCGAGCGGTTCGCCTGGGATGCCGTCGTCGGGATCGTCCTCGGGCGCGACGTCGAACTACCCCGTCAACTGGGGGAAGAGACGCTGTCGCTCCAGAAGATGTACCTGATGCTCGACATCCTGCCGGGACCGAAACAGTTCAAGTCGCTGCCTCTGCCGACCCTCCGACGAGGCCGCAAGAGCGTCAAGCTCGTCGACGACGCGATCTACGGCGCGATGCAGCGGGCCCGCGACTCCGGATACTCCGGCAACGACGTCGTCGCGAAGTACGTGCGGGCGATGGATCTCGACGGGGCCGCGGGCGGGTTGGAGAACGACCAGGCGATCCGCGACGAGTTGATCATCCTGCTCACGGGGTTCATCGACGCGCCGACCAGCGCCCTTGCTTTCGGTGTTCACCATCTCGCCAGGAATCCCGACGTGCGGCTGAAGGTGGAGCAGGAGGCGGACACGGTTCTGAATGGCGAGAGCATCGACCCAGCCGACTTCGACAGGCTCCCATACACCAGTGCCGTGCTCGACGAAGTACTCCGGATTGATCCGCCGACCCCCGTCATGTTGCCGAAGGAGGCAACGGAGGACCGCGTGCTCGGTGGCTACCTCATTCCCAAGGGCACGCTCGTTCACGTGGCGATGAGGGCGTTGCACAACACATCCGAGTACTGGGAGCGGGCATCGGACTTCCACCCGGAGCGCTGGCTCGAGGACCCGAGTCCACCCTGTCCGGCCGATGCCTACATACCATTCGGCCTAGGCCCGCACTTCTGCCAGGGAATGGATGTCGCCAGGAGACTCTTCGTGTTCGCCATGGCAGCTTTGGCCAAGCGCCTCCGGTTGGAGCCCCGGTCCGCCGATCCGCCGAACCGCAACGACACCGCCGTTGGCGTCGTCGGACCGTGGACGGCGGACGTTCACGAGAGGCAGGAATAGACCCACCTCCGAGCCCATCTCCAAGCAAAGGGAGCAAACATGTCTGATTCAGATGCACCTTCTCGACAGTCCGATCCGAGAGCGGTCGACGTCGGAGATTCCAAGCCCGTACTCGTGGCCAGGATGATGGACACGATGAACGCCGACCCTGAGACCGTGTTCGCGACGGTCGCCCACGGCGGCCGCCACGGGGAGGCGATTCCGGAAGTGGAAAGCGTGGACTTCGTTTCCGACAACACCATGGGAGTCGGCGCGCAGTTCCGGGAAAACCGGGACTGGAATGCGGTCCAGGTGATGTTCGCGAAGTTCGCCAAGTTGCACAAAAACGTCGTCGAGTGCATCGAGTACGAGCCCCACCGGCGAGTGCGATACATGTCCAACGGCGCCGGGGCGCGGTGGCATTCGATCTACACGCTCACCCCGGTTGGCGAAGGCCAGACCCAGGTTGAACTCCGACTCGAGATCCGCCCCAAGAACCTGCTGGGCCGGTGGCTGCCGCAGTTGATGAAGGCCCCCCTCCAGGAAAGCACCAAGAACGACTTCGAGGCGATCAAGCGCAGCATCGAGAGTGCCCAGAGCTGAGCGGCAAGGAGCCGGGCCCCCGCCTTCATCGCGCCGTTCCGGTCCTCGCGTGAAGCTACCAGGCCCGCGAATCCTCGTCGTGAAGCTTGGTCGGTAGCGCGTACGAGTGCTCAAGCTCGCCGAGATCCGATGCGTCCAAGAGCGCGTTGAACCGGTCTGTCGACCGATTCGCTAGCAGCCGGGGAAACAGTCTCACGGCCACCTTCCACGCCTTGTTCCTCAGGAACAGCATGGGTATCCGCCTGACGAACCTCGACTTCGGGAATCTGAAGGCGTCAGCCAGGTCGTTGCCGATCAGTTCCCGCGATACCTGGTAGATGAACCTGGCCATCTCTCGGCGTTCGTTCATCTCCTTGAATCCGAGCAGGAGAGGCGCGCTGTTGATGATGCTGTTGGCCATGATGATGGCGTCGTCGTCGGGAGGCGGTTCGCACGTTGCGGCGATCTGAAAGGTCCGCATCGCCGACGACAGGTCATGGAACATGATGGACTCGGGTATGCCCAGGACCAATCCGGTGTATCGCCACGCGTGAACGTAGGCCTCCCGCTCGTCCCGGCTGAAGTCTCCCCCTAGGCGTGATACGTGCTGCATCAGTCGGCCCGAGAAAGCGGCCGCGCCCAGCAGCATGTGCGCCGTGCTGAGCGGCATCCCGACGTCCGACGCATCCCATTCGTCCGACTGCCTGATCAGCATCCTGGCCTGGGCATGGACCAGGCGGATGCGCACGCTCAGCTTCCAGGCGTCGCCGCCGGGCTTCTGCCCGCCCGGCATGAACTGCTCCGTCAACTGGAGCGTGTTCTGCTTGAGGCGCCGGACGCCGTTCTGGGTGATCCTGCCGCGGAGGCGGAAGGACTTGCTGATGAGCGTGGAAAAACCCTCGACGATGGCCCCACCCACGAGCCCGCCAAGGACCATGTCCGAGTTGCGAAGGAAGGCCCGGGTGGCCTTCATGGCGATCTCGGGGTCGAACCAGTCGGGCACGAAGGCCGACGCCTCGATGAGTTCCCGGAGAGCCTCGGGCGTTTCCTTCGGCGGATCGTCGTAGCGGTCGACGGTCTGGGCGATGACGCGGTGAACGTTTTCGGGGGCCACGACCCTCGCGATTTGTTCGACCGCGAGGTCTGCCAGCGGATCGCCCACGGTCGTGTGGCGGATGTAGCGCTCCGCCATGTCCGGGTCCTGGGTCCGGGCTGTCCGATAGCCATCGACATAGCGGGCGGGGATGTCGAAGGTTGATTGCGGCGAGCCGTCACCCATGGGGTTATCGTAGCGAAGGGGCTAGTTGGTCGGCTAGCCGTCCGAATCTCGCCACCGATGTGGCCTTACCGTGTGTAATTTGCGCTTTTCTATGTCTTTTGCGTCTGTTTGGTGTCCCGCGTAGCTCTGCCCAGTTACGACGCTACGCCGCACGAATGCGTAAGGGACAACTTTCTGTCAGCCGCGTCGGCGTGGCGCTAGGAACCGGTGAACGTCGGTTCGGTTCCTGAACGGTAGGCTTCGATGGCCGCGCGGCGGTCCTCGGTCATCGCGGAGAGCAGGTTCTGGTCCACGTCCATGTGCATCACCGCGACGTCCAGGGCCGAGACCAGAGTGTTGACGCTGCGTTTGATCATCTGCGCGGGAATCGGCGACTTCGCGGCGTAGCGCGACGCCCATTCCCGGGCGGTGTCCATGAGTTCGGCGCGGGGGACGAGGGCGTCCAGGATGCCCCACTCGCACAGTTCCGGCGCGTGGATGCGTTCGCCGCCGATGACCAGGCGCTTGGCGCGGGACGGCCCGGCGATGTGGGTGACAAGCGGCAACCCCTTCCACATCAGGTTCACGCCGATGTCGATCTCGGGGTACTGCATGAAACAGTCGTCGGCACCGATGCGCAGATCCATGGCCGTGGCGAGCACCGCGCCGCCGCCCATGGCGGCGCCGTTCCAGGCGGCGACGGTGATCTGATCCATATCGTAGACCGCGAGCGTGGCGCGTTCGCCGATCCGTGCCAGACGACGGCGTTCCAACATGCCGGATGCCGCGGGGCCGCCACCGTCGAGATCGGCGCCCGACGAGAAGTGCTTGCCTCGGCCGGTGAAGATCACCACCCGCGTCTCGACGTCTTCGCGAAAGGCGTGGGCGACCGCCTCGATGTCTTCGAGGTGCGCATGGTTCAGGGCGTTGGCCTTCGCAGGCCGGTTGAAGGTCACGGTGGCCACATGGCCCGCGCGGCTGACCACTAGGTTGTCGTACTGACGCTCGTCCACGGGTTGCGGTTCCTGCCGATGTCGAAGACTCGGAGTTTGGCGGACTTTGACCTTGATTTCTCGATTCCGGCCACGCCGTGCATCGAGGGAACACAGGCAAAGTGTAGGCTGGCGAGGTCTGGGAATTGACCTCGGCGCAGCCTACTGGGGGAGGGGTCCATGCCTGGCACCGCAACCCTGGTCGGGGGACTCTCCGGTGTCGCGGGCCGGTATACTGGCTACGGATGTTACCTTAGGTAACACCCGTGTCAATAGGTAACGCCAACTTTTTTTTCCAGTCGGTCAGGCGTTGGGGCGGACTCGCGGTTGCCCGTATCGACGATCGTTGATTCAGGATGCCCCGGCACCAGCTGCTGAGCGGTTCTCGTACCGGTGCGGTTCTACTCCTCGAAGGAGCTATTCAGGAAGGACAAGCAGTCGTTCGCTGCGCCAGACGCGGACCACACGTATTAGCTTGGAGCTTCGATGGTAGACAATGCGAAACGGTGGGTAGAGCAGTTCACGAAGGAACGACTCGCCGAACTCGGGCACGACCCGCCCCATGTTCGGATATTCACGCAGCCTCTCGACCCGTTCGAATACCCCGCCTAGGATCCGACCGCCCACGTCCGGCACGCCTTGGTCGGCGTACCACTCCTTGATGGCTTCTAGATCCGCGACGGCTGACTCCGCGAAGCGAACTGAGACGTCCGACATGGCGTCATTCGAGTCCTAGGCGTGTCTTCGCCTCGCTCCAAGACAATTCGCGACCCGCCTCGATGTCCGCGAGCCCTGAAATGACGGCGCGCATGAACGCCCTTTCCTCGGCAGCGGATTCGTACTCCGCCACGGACTGCACGACGGCAACTCCGCGTCCGCGTCGGGTCAACAATACCGGTCGCCCGGCTTCTGCCGCATGTCTGACAATCCGTCCTGGATTGGTCTTTAGATCAGTCAACGGCACGACATCCTCGGAGAACCGCGTTTCCACCTGCATCTCCTGCAATGCGCAACGGACCTGATAATAGCACCTGTTGTCAGGTCTCGATTCACGTGGCCGCCGTTGGCACGGGACCGAGGCGGGACGCCTACTCCTCGAAGAACGAGTGCTCCGCCACGGCGTACGGTGGCGAGGCAGGATCGCTCCAACCCCCACCTGCTAGAATTGTGGGACGCGAGACGCGACGTCCACGCTGCCATGGCCGACCGCGAAAATCCAACTTCTCACAGCTACTTTTCCCAGCGTCTGCGCCTCCACTACCTGGATTGGGGCAATGACTCGGCGTCGGACATGCTGTTGATCCACGGTGTGCACGACCACTGCCACTCGTGGGACTGGCTGGCGCAGTCGCTGTGTACCCGGTTCCACGTCGTTGCGCCGGACCTCCGGGGCCATGGCGACTCGCAATGGACGGTGGGCAGTCCGTATTCCTACCTGGAGTACGTCCAGGACATCGCCCAACTCGTCCGCCAGCAGCGTCTTGCGCCCGTGACCGTCGTTGCCCACTCCCTGGGCGGCACCATCGCCTCCATCTTCGCGGGCGCATTCCCGGAAGCGGTTCGGCGGCTGGTAATCATCGAGGGCGTGGGGCTCTATCCCGAAGGTGACGACGCCCCCAGCCGACGTCTACGCCAGTGGATCGACGCGAACTATTCGCTTGCCGCCCGGGTGCCGCGTCGCTATCCGACCCTCGAGGACGCCTACCAGCGGATGCAGGAGACCAACCCCCACCTGTCCCCGGACCAGGCCAGGCATCTCACCATCCACGGCAGCAATCAGAACGAGGACGGCACCTACACCTGGAAGTTCGACAACTACACGCGCACGCCGCGTCCCTACGACATACCCAATGCCGACATGATCTCGCTGTGGCAGCGCGTCACCTGTCCGGTGCTGATCGTCAACTCGCGGCAAGGCTATCCGCACCGAATCGGACACGACGAGACCCTGCGCCACTTCCGGAACGCCACCCTGCGCGAGATCGACGACGCGGGCCACTGGACCCACCATGACCAGTTGGACGCCTGCGCGTCGGTCATCGGCGAGTTCCTCGACGTCGCGTTGATCTGACGGGTGGAATAAGGGCCCGTTGGCGGAGGACCGGTCATGAGCTACCGCACCATCAGCTACGAAGTGGCAAACAACGTGGCGCGCATAACGACCAACCGGCCGCGCGTCCGCAACGCGCAGAGCCGGGTCCTGCTGGAGGAACTCGACGACGCATTCGGTACCGCCGGCGAGGATACCGACGTACACGTCATCGCCCTGTTCGGTGCCGGTGAGCATTTCTCGGGCGGCCATGACCTCGGTACCCCGGAAGAGCTTGCCGATCGGGAAGAACGGCCCATCGAAGCCGGGCTTCGGGGCCGCTTCGACCGCTCGCGCGAGCAGTTCGTGGACAAGACCATGCGCTGGCGCAACGTCGCCAAACCGACGATCGCCGGCGTTCAGGGATACTGCATCTTCGGCGGCTGGATCGTGGCCAGCGCGATGGACATCATCTACGCCGCCGACAACGCCATGTTTCTCGGCTCCAACTTCCAGTTCTTCTCGGTGCCGTGGGACATGCACCCGCGCAAGGCGAAGGAGCTTCTCTACGAATCCCGTTTCGTCGACGCGGCGGAGGCGCTGGAACTGGGTCTCGTCAACCGCGTGTTCCCCGTTGACCGAATGCACGACGAGGTCATCGCCTATGCCGAACGCATCGCCCGCAACGACCCGTTCCAGCTGCGAATGATCAAGCTCGCCGTGAACCAGATGCAGGACGCCCAGGGTTTCCATGCGCACATCACCGCCGCCCATCTGATGCACGTGGCGTCGGCCGAAGGGGAGCGCGACCCCGGCTACGCGCTCAAGCATCCCGAGGGGCGCCGCCGCCCCATGGTCGAACGCGCGTTCGAGCACTACCGCCTCAACAAGGACCGGAAAGCGTGAACGTGCCGACACCGGGGTTCACTTCCCTCGACTTCACCGAGCTTGCAGCCGACGAGATGAGCCGGCGCGCGACGGCGTTCCACCAGCTCATGCGCCGCCGCCGAACGGTGCGCCACTTCGATTCCCGGCCGATCCCGCCGGACGTGGTGGAGCAGGCGTTGCTCACCGCCGGTAGCGCGCCGAGCGGGGCCAACCGTCAGCCATGGCACTTCGTGGTCGTCACCGATGCCGACAAGAAAGCCGCGATCCGCGAAGCGGCGGAAAAGGAAGAGCGGGAGTTCTACCGCCAGCGTGCCTCCCGGGAATGGCTGGAGGCGCTCGCTCCCCTGGGAACCGACGAACACAAACCGTTCCTCACCACCGCCCCGGTGTTGATCGCGATCTTCCTGCGCCGGTTCAATTTCGATTCCGACGGCAAGCGCCTGAAGAACTACTACACCGCGGAGTCGGTCGGCATCGCCACCGGCATGCTCATCGCGGCGCTGCACCAGGCCGGGGTCGCCACCCTCACCCATACGCCGAGCCCGATGCGCTTCCTCAATCGGCTGCTCGACCGTCCTTCGCACGAACGCGCCTTTCTGCTCCTGGTCGCGGGCTATCCGAGCCCCGACGCCGAGGTTCCTGACATCGGCAAGTACACCCTGGACGAACTGGCGACGTTTGTCTGACGGCTCGGAGACGGAACACGGGCGCGAGCCGTTAGCGTTCCATGCGCGTTAGACTTGACGGCTTTGCCGCTTGCGGCCGAGTCGCCGCTCAAGGAGTCTAGAGAACATGCCATCTGTCACTGCAGCCGACGGTCCGGTCGCCGTCACCGGCGCGTCGGGCTACATCGGCGCCCATACCGTCATTGCGCTCATGAAGCGCGGCTACGACGTGCGCGCCTGCGTCACCGACCGCTCGAACCCCGACAAGACGGAGTTCCTGCTCGCCCTGAACGACGAGCATCCCGGGACGGTCACGCTGCACGAAGCGAACCTGCTGGAGGACGGCAGCTACGACGAGCCGTTCGCCGACTGCAGCGCCGTGCTGCACGTCGGCACGCCCATGGGTTACGGCGGGGCCAACAATCCGCAGCAGGTCTACGACGGTGCCATCAACGGCGTGCACAACATCGTCGACTCGGTGAGGAACGCAGGGTCCGTCAAGCGTCTCGTCTACACCAGCTCGTTCGCCGCCATCGGCCACCCGTCGCCTCCCGGGCATCGCTACACGGAGGCCGATTGGGCGTCCGACAACCGCGAGAACGACAGCAACTGGAACACCGACAACCTCGTCCAGAAAGGCGAGGTGGGCTACTCCATGGCCAAGGTGGAATGCGAGCACCTGGTCAACCGCCTTGCGGCACAGGACGGCGGCTTTGACGCCATATCGGTTTGCCCGTGCGTTGTCCTTGGTCCGCTGCTGAGCCCCGTGCACGAGTTGCGCGGCTCCTGGCAGTTCTTCCTCGGCCGCATGCTCGCCGGCCACCCCTGTCAGAGGGGCTGGCAGGCGTTGTGGAACATCGTGGACGTGCGCGACTGCGGCGAGGCCGAAGCGCGCATCATCGAGAGCGATGCGTGCGAAAACGGCTCGCGCTACATGCTCTGCGCCACCGACGACTCGGGCGAGATCACCGCGATGCAACTGCACGACCACCTGCAGGCGCTGTTCCCACACATCGACGTCGGCGGCGTGACGCCCGAGTACGAAGCGATGGTCGAGAAGTACGGTGCGCCCTACAACGCACCGAGGGCGCATTGCGACAAGGCCCGTGCCGAACTGGGCTTGGAAACACACGCCATCGAGGACACGCTGCGCACCACCGGCGAAACCATGATCGAGCTCGGCCTCGTCGAGCCGAAACTGAGATAGTCCATGGCGAACCAATCGGGCGATGCCGGCGGCTTCACGGTCAAGCTCGCGCGGTCGGGCAAGGAGGTGTTCGTACCCGAAGGTGGCTCGATCCTCTACGCGCTGCTCGAGGAGGACGTGCAGGTGCCCTTTGCTTGCGGCGTCGGCATCTGCGGCGCGTGCTGGCAGCGGACTGTCTCCGGCCGGCCCGACCACCGGGACTTCTGCCTCAGCGACGAGGAACGCGAACGCGGTGCGGTGATGATCTGCTGCGCCGGATCCCTGACGCCGACGTTGGAGTTGGACCTGTAGGGGCGACCGCCCCTACGATTCGAGCGTCCGCAGGTACGCGGTCACCTCGTCAACGCCGCCGCGCATGACCACCCGGTCCATCTTGCCCTTGAGCTGGTAGTCGTACATGGGGTCGTAGTAGTAGCGCAGTAATCGCTCGATCCAGTGGTGGTGGGCGGCGCGTTGCTCGTCGGGGTCGGTTGCCTCGAATGCCGAATCCATGAGGGCCGCGACTTCGCGATAGCGGACGCCGCCGAGTCGCGGCTCGATGCGTTCCAGCCGGGCCGGAAGGTGTTGGTGGGGCTCGGCGGCGTCGACCACGTACTCCTGGTAGATGTTGTCGACGCGTTGCGCGTGATCCACTTCCAACAGGGCGATGGGCGCGCGGCCCATGGCCCGGTAGAGGGGCTCCGGCAGCGCGAGCCGGCCGATGGTTCGGCTCTCGTCCTCGACCACGATCGGGGCGCTGGCGGGCAATCGAAGCAGCGTCGCCGCGAGCGCGTTCTCGAAGGTGACAGGCGGCGGCTGCGGTGTGGGGAAACCGCCGAAAGCCGAACCCCGGTGGTTCGCAAGTGCCTCCAGGTCAACGTGCACCGGTGCTTTTCGCACCACGAGCGTCTTTCCCGTACCCGTGCGCCCGCCCACGAGAACCAACCGACGTTGGGTGCTCGACTCGGCGATCACGTCTAGGCCGAAACGACGCAGCGCCTTGACGCCTCCAGCGACGCGCGGCAGCTCGACACCGGCTTCGGCAAGCCAGGTCTGGGCGATCTCGGAGCGCAGCCCGCCACGCCAGCAGGTGATCACGGCCTCGGGGTGAGCGACGGCGAAGTCATGCCAGGCCGCGATGCGCTCTGCCTTGACGTCGCCTGCGACGAGGCGCTGCCCGAGAGCGACCGCGGCGTCGCGTCCGCGGGCCTTGTATTCCTTGCCCACGGCGTCACGTTCCTCGTCGGCGAGCAGCGGCAGGTTGACCGCGTCGGGAAGCTTGCCGCGCGCGAACTCCACGGGCGAGCGCACGTCGATCAGCGGACGTGCACGTCGAAGGATCGCTTCGTAGTCGTCAACGAGCTGTGGATACACGGCTCTAGCGAAAGCTCTGCACGTCCATGTCTTTGGGCAGCCGGACCACTCGGAGCTTCCCTAGTGCGCCTCGCGAGTACGCGAGGCGTCGAGGAGCGACTCGGAGCGTCCGTCCATGAAATGCAGCCTGACCGTTAACATCCGCCCCGCTCAAGGAATCTAGGGAACTTCTTCGCTGATTTCTTTGCCGGCCCGGAATGCCTCGAGGTGCTCGAGCAGGATCGGCAGGTCGGTGTCGTCCTCCGACAACGCCCGTTCCACCGCCTTCTTCTGCACACTGATCGCGCGTTCGAAGTCGCCGTTGGCCGCGTAGGCGGCAGCCCAGGTATCGAGGTAGGCGGGCGTGCGCCGCGCCACCGCGTTCCGCTCCATGATGCGTTTCATGATGCGCAGGGCGTAGCGCTCGTCACGCAGCTTCGGCAGGTGGGTCACGGCGAGGCGCCAAGCCACCTCGTTGACGAGGTAGGCGTCGTCCGGGGCGGCTTTGACGGCGCTTTTGAACCACGACTGGGCACGGCGGAAACTCCGGCCCACGTGCACGCCCTTGGCATACAGGTCGCCGATCAGCAGCATCGCGATCGCGTTCTCGTCGTTGGCGGTCTCCCGCAGCCATTGGAAACCTCGCTCCTTCGCCCCCTGGGAGGTGTCGGGACGCATTAGGAACACGGCGTAGTCGAACTTGGCCGAGTCGTTCTTCTGGGCGGCGCGCTGGTAGTACTGCTCGGCGAGCCGGTAGTCCTCCTCCAAGAGTTCGCCCTCGGTGTGCAACCAGCCGAGATACCGAAGCGCCTCGACGTTGTCGAGGGAGGCAGCCCGTGCCACGAGGTCAAGCCCCGCTTCGATCTTGTCCTCGCCGTAAAGTCCGCCAGCATACAGGCGGCCGAGTGTCGACATGGCGCTGTCCATTCCGGCACTGGCTGCGATCTGGAACTGGAGCTCGGCCCGTGTTCGGTGACTTTCGCTGGAATCCTTGTCGCTTAGGCTCTTCTCCCAGAGGACCTCGCCGAGCATTGCGTTGGCCAGCCGGTTGCCCTGCCTCGATGCCATGTGCAGCCAGCCTATGGCGTCCTCGAAGTCCTCCCGCGTCGCGAAATTTCTCCACCCGAGAAAGGTCTGCGCCGCGGAATCGTTGCCGCGGGCGAGGATGTAGATCAACGCCACCGGATCGAAGTCTTCGCAGATGCCCGCCAGACCCATCGACTCGCAGGTCTCCGGCGGTCCCACGGGAAACACCGTGGCGGGATTGCGTCTGAGCGATGCGGCAAGGGTCGAGTAGAGATCGTTCAGGTCGAAGAACATCTCGACCGGCCAGCCCTGCGAGTCCAAGGCGGTGATCCAGAGCAGTAGCGGCCGGTTCTCGGACTGGTGGTAGGCCGCTCCGAGTAGTGTCGCTTCGCGGCCGGCGAGGAAAGCCTCGGCTTCGTTAATGGTCAATACCGGGTGCGGCTGTTCCAGCGAACCGTCCGTACCGGCGGCGGGGATCGCCGCGGCGATCGCCTCGATCCAGGCATCGTGTACCTCCGCCTGTTCAGGCGAGTCGACGTGCCGGTAGAAACTGGCCAATGCTTGGTGGCCGACCAGGCTGGCTTGATAGTGGTCGAGGATCGCCGAGCCGATGGAGCCGAGCCGCAGCGTCTCCTCGCCGATCGCGTACGCCTGGTTCTCCAGCAAGGTCAGCGCGCGCACGCGCTGGTCGAAGTCTGGGGTGGACAGGAAGGCCGACTTGATCGCGGAGACGCGTTCCGGACTGGCCGGCAGTTCGTAGGGCCGTTCGACCAATTCGTCGTATGTTGGCAACGCCGGCCGAGGCCCGCTCGCGCAGCCCAACAACAGGCAGCCAGCCGCCAGGACGGCGAATGTGGGAACGTTGCGGCTCACCCGAAGAGTGTAGCGTATCGGCCGCTGCCGATTCGGTTATGCTTCCGGCGATTCGAGGCGCGGAGAAGACCATGGCGTTTGGTTTCAAACCTACCCTTCCGGGTAGCCACGAGGCCCTGCCGGGCCGCGATCAGGAGATGCCGGTGCCCGCGATTCATTTCGTCAATGGCAATACGCTGAAGGGTCCGTTCCCCGATGGCCTCGACCGGTTCCTCGCGGGCATGGGCTGCTTCTGGGGCGCCGAGCGGAAGTTCTGGCAGACGCCGGGCGTGTACACCACCGCGGTCGGGTACGCCGGCGGTTTGACGGAGAATCCCACCTACGAGGAGGTGTGTTCGGGGCTCACCGGCCACACGGAGGTCGTCCTCGCGATGTTCGATCCCGCGACCGTGAGCTACGCCGAACTGCTCAAGGTGTTCTGGGAGGCCCACGATCCCACCCAAGGGATGCGTCAGGGCAACGACGTGGGTACGCAGTACCGGTCGGCTCTCTACGTCTACGACGAGCGCCAGCGCGAACTCGCCCTGGCATCGCGCGACGAGTACCAGCGGGCCCTGGCCGCCGCGGGCTACGGCGCGATCACCACCGAGATCGAGGATGCGCCTACGTTCTATTACGCCGAGCACTACCACCAGCAGTACCTGGCCAAGGTACCGAACGGCTATTGCGGTCTAGGGGGGACGGGCGTCAGTTGTGGCATCGAGCCTTTGGTCGAGTATCGGGGTACGGTCGCTCGGGCGCGGTAGCACGCTCGCTGGCCAACACCATCTTGTCGACGGCAGCCGAACCCGCGCCGCTGGGGTCTGATTGCTTGGCAGACCGGGTCGGACTCGGAATCGACTTCGGGACGAGCAATTCCGTGGCCGCCGTCTTCGACGGCCAGCGTGTGACCCTGGTCGACCTGGAGGACGGAGGCGGCGAGCGCCCCGGTGCCCCGGAACATGTCGACGAGATCATGCCGTCGGCGACCTATATCGACCGCGGGCTGCAAACGCTCACCGGGCGCGATGCCATCGACCAATACATCGACGACAACACCGGTCGCAAGGTTGAGTTGATTCCCGAGGTCATCGGCAAGGCAAGTCTGGCGGTGGGCAATGCCGGTGCGGGATCGCGCAATCCCGGAGAGACCATGACGGTCGATGTCTACGGGGACGCCATGACCGACACGGGCATGCGTGGCCGCCTGTTCCGGGGCACCAAGCGCCTCCTCGGCAAGGCGGACGTCCGCCGACTCATGGTGTTCGACCATCCGTTCCGCCTGGTGGCGTTGATCACCCCCTTGCTGCTGCGCATGCGCAACGCTCTAGCGGCCCAAGTCGGTGAGATCGACCGTGCCTGCGTGGGCCACCCGGTCAATTTCGAAGGCCGCGACGAACACCGCAACAAGCTGGCGCTGGCAAGGTTGGCCGAAGCCTACCGGTATGCGGGGATCGACCAGCCCCGCTTCTATCCGGAGCCGATCGCGGCCGCCGTGAGTTTCCTGCACGCGAATCCCGGAGCCGAAGGCGAACGGCTGCTCACCGTGGACTTCGGCGGCGGCACCCTGGACTTCTGCGTGCTGGAGCGTGCAGCGGCAAGCCGCTTCCGCGTCGTCACCACCCACGGCATCGCCTTAGGTGGCGATCATATCGACCAGCGCCTGTTCCGCGAGCTGCTGTTCCCGCTGCTGGGCAAGGGCGAACGCTGGCGGCGGCGCGGGGAGAAGGGCGTCATCGACACGGTGTTCCCGTTCGAGGACTACGAAGAGCTGCTGGTGAACTGGGCGGTCACCTACCTTCTGAACCAGAACCGCTATACCACGGCGGTGCAGGACTGCATCGGCCGGGGCGGCGCAGCGCGCGTCAAGTTCCGGCGCCTGCGGGAACTGATCCAGCAGAACCTCGGCTACGTCGTCTTCCAGGCGATCAAGGAGTTCAAGGCCCGGTTGTCGAGCTCGGAGGAAGCGGCACTGGACATTCCCGAGATCGACGTCGAGATCCGCCTCACGCGCGGTAGCTTCGAGGAGTTGATCGCCGACATGCTGGTCAAGGTGGAACAGGCCGTGCACGAGACGCTGCACCGCGCGCGGCTGCCCGTGGATGCCATCGACATCGTCCTGCGCACCGGCGGGTCGTCGCTGATCCCCGCCGTACACCGAATCCTCGACGGCTTCTTTCCGGGCCGTGTCGTGGACCACGATCCGTTCACCAGCGTGGCCGCCGGCCTCGCCATCGCCGACTATCATGGCCTCTCGGCAGGAGCCGATGGAGGGAACCCACCGTGAAGGATTTCGAGACTCTGCTCAGGCGTTTCACCAACGCCATCGAGTCCGGCGACGGATCCGCGCTCGCCGCGCTGTTCACGGAGGACGGCGTCTACGACGACGGGTTCTACGGCGCCAACAAAGGCCGCGATGCCATCGCACGCATGCTCGAGGACGAATTCTGGCGTGACGCCGAGGGTTTCCGCTGGCGAATGTACGACGCCGTATGCGACGGCAGGATCGGCTACGCCCGCTACCTGTTCAGCTACCGTTCGAAACTTCCGGGCGTCGAAGGTCGGCTTGTCCTGTTCGACGGCATGAGCCAGTACACCTTCGACGGGGAGCTCATCGCCCACTACCGGGAACAGTTCAACACCGGCATGGCCATGGCGCAGCTCGACTTCGCCCCGGCACGGATCGCGAGGAACCTCGCAAGGCGCGCCGAAGCCCTCAAGAAGGTCAATCAATCGGCGATGCGCTGATACGCCGGATCGACGGTCTCGAACAGCGTTTGGACCATGCGGTAGGTCAGCCCCCAGACGAAGTGGCCCCCTGCCAGGCGGAAGCCGTTGAAGCGCATGTGACCGCCGTCCGGACTGCCGGTGTCCTGGTTGTGGCCCCGGTACATGGGTTCCAGCGGCGTCCACACGGCTTCAGCCACCTCGTGGTTCAGGGTGAAGGCTGGATCGCCCTCGATCTCGAACACGAACGGCGCCACCATCATCTTGCGCCGGGAACTCATCGGCCGTTGCGTCGGCAGGGTGCCGATGACGGGCGCGCGCGAGATGTCGAGGCCGATCTCCTCGGCGGTCTCGCGGATGGCTGCGGCACACAGGTCGGCATCGTCCGGATCCTTGTGGCCGCCGGGAAAGGCCATGTGCCCGGACCACGGATCACCGGGCTTCTCGGCGCGCTTGATGAACAGCACCTCCGGCGTTCCCGAACGGTCGCGCAGCACCACCGCTACCGCCGCTTGCCGGGCGTCGGCGGGCATCGCGTGGTGGGGTGGGCGATCGCCGAGACGGCGACGGATGCAGGCCAGTCGGAGCATCGTTCCTATTTCGAACGTTCGGCGGACAATGGTCAAGGGCCGACATTGAACGCCACGGCGACCGGCCGCCATGTGTCCCCTTATCCGTGTGGTAGTGTCCGGCCCTTACCGGTGCGGACCCACACTGTGAACCCACTCGCTTCCACTGCCAATCGCTGCTTCGTGTGCGGTGTCAGCAACCCCATCGGACTGAACGTGCGGTTCCGCCTCGACGGAGACGTCTGTCGAGCCGACTTTACGCCTGGCGATGCCCACGTCGGTTACGACGGGCTGGTGCACGGGGGCATCCTGTTCAGCCTGCTCGACGACGTGATGGCGAACTACGTCTTCCTGCGCGGCGAACGCTGCTACACGGCCAAGGCAGAGGTCCGCTACCGCCAACCGCTGTCCGCCGGAACACCCGTCCGCCTCGAGGGCCGGCAGACCCGGCGCAAGGGACGTCTTGCCATGCTCGAAGGCCGTGTTCTCCGTGCCGACAACGACGAGTTGGTGGCCGAAGCTTTGGGAAGCTTCATGGTGGAGCCGGCGTAGGCGGAGGGTCGTGATCCGCTACTCATTGGCACTCTCGATGGCTGATCATGTTGCTTGTGGCGAGGTCAAACGCGTTGTGAAGTCCGCCGACGTCGAGATCAGTTCTCCCGGTCGGCGGCTTCGCTCTCGTCACGCAAATGCTCTTCGAGGAACATCGCCGTGACCGCGCTCAGGTAGTCCCGGTTGGACTTCTTGCGGAAGCCGTGACCTTCGTCCCTGGCGAGCACGTACCAGACCGGGACGCCTTGTTTCTTCAGCGCGGCGAGGATCTGCTCAGACTCGCTGGCGGGTACGCGGGGGTCATTGAGGCCTTGGGAGATCAGGAGCGGCGTGGTCATCTCGGCGACGTGATTGAGCGGTGCGATGGACTCGAGGAACGCACGCATCTCAGGGTCGCGCTCGTCGCCGTACTCGACGCGGCGAAGGTCCTGGCGGTACGGCTGGGTGTTCTCGAGAAAGGTGACGAAGTTGCTGATGCCGACGCGCTCGACGCCGGCCTTGAGGCGGTCGCCGTAGTGCACCAGGCACGCCAACACCATGTAGCCGCCGTAGGAGCCGCCGCTCACGGCGACCCGCTCGGCGTCGAGGTCGGGTTGGGTCGCGATCCAGTCGAGCAGGGCGCCAATGTCGCGCACGGAGTCCTCCCGCAGCCGGCCGTTGTCCAGCTTGAGCCAGGTCTTGCCGTAGCCACTTGAGCCGCGCACGTTGGGATAGATCACCGCGGCCCCGAGTTCGTTGACGTAGTACTGGGCCGTGGACGAGAAGGTCGGTCGCGACTGGCTCTCCGGTCCGCCGTGGATGCTGATCAGCACGGGATGGGGGCCCGGCCCGGGTGGCCGGTAGACGAACGCAGGAATCGACCGCCCGTCGAATGTCGGATAGCGGATCAAACGCGGCTCGGCGAGACGCACGCCCTCGAGCCCGCCAAGTTCGCTCTTGGTCCAGCGGGTGAGGAGGCGCGTGTCGAAGTCGATGCTGAATACGTCCGAAGGAGCCGTGGGTGAACGGACGGTGAAGCCCAGGCGGCGGCTGTCGGGATGGAAGCGCAGGCCGGAAATGATTCCCGGTGGTACGCCGGGCAGGGCGATGAAGGCACCGGTGGTCAGATCGAAGGCGGCCAGCCGACTGATGCCATCCTCGTTTGCCACGTAGGCCAAGCGTTCCCCGTCGCGCGACAGGGCGAAGGACTCGATGCTCCACGGCGTGTCCGGGGTCAGCACGGTCACGTCGTCGGTCTCGGTGTCGAGCCGAAGCAGGCGCATGAACTCCGCGTCCATGTCGGAGGTGAAGTAGACGTCGCCCGAAGCGCCGTAGCGGGTCGTGCCGAAGGCGGCCGTGGTGTCGGGTAGCAGCCGCGTACGCTCGCCGCTGGCGAGATCGATCTCGTAGAGGCGCGACTCGTTGACGGACAGGTAGTGGCTCACCAGCACCCGGGTCTCGTCAGACGAAAAGTCATCGATGCTCCAGCCGACGCCGGCCCCCGCCTGCACGACGCGTCGTTCCCCGGTCGGACCCTGTATGTGCAGATCCCAGTCGACGCCGTTGCCTTCGGTCGTCGAGTAGCCGAGCCAGCGTCCGCTCGGCGAGTACGACACACCGCGGTAGCGGGACTTGCCGTCGGTCAAGAGTGTCGAATCGCCGCTGGCGTTGTCGTACCAGAACAACTGGTAGAACTCTGACCCGCCAACATCCCTCAGGTAGACGAACCCGTCCCGTGCCGGATCGGGATTGACCCTCGCCCCGCCCACCGGTTCGGCAAAGTAGGTGACCTGCCGACGCATGCCGAGGGGCGCCTCGACCCGGTGCAGCTGGGTGGTGTTGCCGAACCGGGTGGCGATCAGGATGCCGTCGCCAAGCCACCCCTGGAAGCTCGCGGAACGGGTGTTCTGGTATCGGGCCAGGCCGGCGAGGATCGCGTCGGGCACCTCGGGCACACCGTCCACGACGAGGTTGGCGCCAACGGAGGCCACTTCTGGCAGTCTTCCGACTTGGACGGTGGCGCATCCGGTGAGCGCAAGCAGGCACAGGTAGAGGCAATGGCGCATCCCGAGGATTCTAACTGTGAACACAGGAGTCGACTCGCTGGGCGTCGCGGGCTCGCATCGGTGCTGACACGGGACCAACAAGAGAGTTTCCGCAGCCGGGGTCTCCTCCACGTCGAGGGACTGTTGCCTGTCGACAGGGTCGAGGAAGCACATGCAGCCGCGATGCATGCCTTCGAGGCACCGGCCAACCGCCCGCACAAGGGCAAGCTGCGCGGCGCGAGCCAGTCGCGCCCGGTGAGAGATCTGCTTTCGTCCGAGCTGTTGGGTGTCGTGGAGGAACTCACCTGCGGTCGATCGGTCCGTCCGATGGGAGGCAGGCCGCAACTGCTGGTGACGATGCCCAACGCCCAGGACTGGGCCGTGCCCTCCACCGTGTGGCACGTCGATACGCCCCGGGTCGCCGCGGGAATGATCGGCGTGCAGGTGTTCGTCTTGCTGCACGAGGTCCGCCATGCCGGTGGCGGCACGCTCATGGTCGCCGGGTCCCATCGCCTGCTGAACACCGGAACCCGCCTCGGCTCCAAGGAGATCAAGCGGCGTCTCAAGCGGATGCCGTACTTTCGCGACCTGATGTCTAGTGCTCCGTCAACCCCAAATGTACGGGTCAGTGGTCGCCGGAGTGTTCCTCGCAAGGCGCGGTCGCGAAGTCGTACCGGGGTACGTCGAGTCGGCCGCAACGCCGCGAGGGGCGCTCCGGCGACCACCCGAAGGGCGCGCCCGCAAGCGCCTCCCGCGTCGTTGGCGCGCCTCGACGTATGCCCGATATGCCTTCGGCGCGGCCGCCTCGCGGGGCGACGCTTGCGGACGCGCTGACCCGCACATTTGGGGTTGACGGAGCACTAGGCACACCGAGAACTGCGCCCGTCGCCTACTCGCCGAGGCGGTAACCGTCACGGAGGAAGGCGGTGAGCCCGTGGAGGTTCAGGTGGTGGAGTTCTGCGGCGAACCCGGCGACGTCTGGTTCACCGATCTAAGGATGCTGCACACCCTGTCGCCGAACACGACGAGCGTGCCGCGGGTGGTGCTGACCCAGCGCTACATCATCGAGGAACTCGGTGGGCTAGCAGCCTGTCGGACTTCGGCCTGCCAGCGGCGAAGTCCGACAGGGTGATAGGTCGGTGGGGGTTGGGGCCGGACGCCGAGCCCGCGAGGCGTCTTGGCGGCGCAAGTTTGGCGCGACTGAGCAGGCTCAGATTCCACGGTCCTGGCGATACGCCCGCCATCGGGCGAAGGCGTCCGCCATCTCGTTCTTGCGCAGGTCCGCCATCATCTCGATGTCGGGGTGGGTGAAGATGTAGAACTCGTCCTCGCGGATCGCGTGCAGGACCATGTCGCCGACCAGCGCCGGGTCGATGGCGTTGCTCCGCACCTGCTCCATGATCGCTTCGCTCTCTTCCTCCGGGACACTGTCCTCCCAGGCTGGCGCGCCGCCTTGGAACTTGCCGGGCCGGTTTCGTTCGGCGTTGAAGATGTTGGTGTCGACCACGCCGGGGCAGAGCACCGACACGCCGATGTTGTGGGGCAGCAGGTCGGGAACCATGGACTCGGAGAGGCCGACGACGGCGAACTTGGTGGTGGTGTAGACGCCGAGTCCGGGAACCACGATGTGCCCGGCCATGGAGGCGGTGTTGACGATGTGGCCGCCCTCGCCGTGGGCCTTGAGTCGACCGACGAAGGTCTGGACGCCGTTGATCACGCCGCCGACGTTGACGCTCGTCACCCAGTCCCAGTCGTCGTAGGTCATGTCGTCGATGCGCCCGCCGACCACCACGCCGGCGTTGTTGCAGACCACGTGCATGTTGCCGAAGCGCGTTTCGGCGGCATCCGCGGCGGCTTCCATGTCAGCCCGGTCGGTGACATCGACGCGCACGGTTAGGAACTCGGCGTTGCTCGCCTCGAATTCGGAATCCACGGCGTCGAGCGCGGCCTGCTCGATGTCGGCGATGACTACCTTCATGCCCGCGGCGGAGAATGAACGCGCCATGGCGAGTCCGATGCCGCTCGCTCCGCCGGTGATGAATGCCGTTTTGCCCGCTACTTCGCGCAAGTTCGTTCCCCTACTTAAGTTCGTGACGCTACGCCAAGTCTACCCACGCTTCACCCCGACGGGGTCCCGAAACGAGGGCGGGAGGGAATTATCGAACGCATCCACGGTCCAAGGTCGCCGTACGGGTTGGGGTAGAAAGTCGGCAATCGTCTTTGTATCTTACCGCCGCTTCGCGTCGGGTCCGTGACAAGACACCCGGGCGAAGCGCTCAAACGAAGCGGTGACGGAGGGAATCTCGGTGATCAACGCCGAAGAGTTGACTCGTCGGTACGGTGAGACGTTGGCGGTGGACTCCGTCAGTTTTTCCATCGGCAGCGGCGAAATCGTGGGTCTGCTGGGACACAACGGCGCCGGCAAGACGACCATCATGAAGATGCTGACCGGCTATCTCGAACCGAGCGGCGGCCGCGTCAGCGTGGATGGCACCGATGTGGCGGATGCGCCCGAGGCGGTCCAGCAACAGCTCGGCTACCTGCCGGAGAACTGCCCGGTGTATCCGGAGATGACGGTGGTGGGCTACCTCGACTACGTCGCGGGTCTTCGCCACGTCGAGGACCGTGCCGCGGCGCTGCGCGAGGTGCTCACCGCGACGGATCTGACCGATCGCGCCTTCGACGCCATCGGCACCCTGTCGCGCGGCTACCAGCAACGCGTCGGCGTCGCCCAGGCCATCGTGCACCGGCCGCAACTGTTGATCCTGGACGAGCCCACCAACGGCCTGGACCCGTCTCAGACCCAGCAGATGCGCGATCTCATCCGCCGCTTGGCGGAGCACGCCACCGTGATCCTGTCCACCCACATCATGCAGGAGGTGGACGCGGTGTGTGACCGGGTGATGATCCTGCGCGCAGGCCGACTCGCCTTGGACGAGCGTCTGGACGACCTGCAGCGTAGCGAGCGCGTGGTGCTCTACACCGATGCCGCTCAGGACGATGTCGAGGCAGCGGTTTCCGGCTTCGCGGCGGTGACCCGCGAGGATGGCGCCTATGCGTTCGACGGGGTCGCCGACGCCGACAGCCGCGCTGAGCTGGCACGCCGTCTGATCGCCGCCGGCGTCGCCGTGCACGGCTTGGCGGCGGAGCAACGCGATCTTGAGACGGTGTTCCGGGAAGTGAGCGAAGGCGGGCAACGGGAGGCCGAAGATGCGAGTTGACATGGCCACGCGCATTGCCGGCAAGGAGCTGGCGCACTTCTTCTCGTCGCCCATCGCCTATCTGTTCCTGGCGGCGTACCTCGGCGTGACGCTGTTCGTGTTTTTCTGGGGCGAGGCGTTCTTCGCGCGCAACATCGCGGATGTGCGGCCGATGTTCGAGTGGCTGCCGGTGCTGCTGATCTTCCTCGCGTCGGCGATCACGATGCGCATGTGGAGCGACGAGCGTCGTACGGGAACCTTGGAACTGGTGGTGACCGTGCCGGCCACCAGCGCGGAGTTCGTCTTCGGCAAGTTCCTCGCCTGCTGGAGCCTGCTGATCGTGGCGCTGGCGCTGACCGTTCCCCTGCCGATCACGGTTGCCATGCTCGGCGACCTCGACTGGGGGCCGGTGCTCGCCGGCTATCTCGCCGCCGCGCTGCTCGGGGCCGCCTATCTCAGCATCGGCCTGTTCGTCAGCGCCAAGACCGAGAACCAGATCGTGGCGTTGATCCTCGCCGCTTTCGGGTGCGGAGTCTTCTACCTGGTGGGTGCGCCGCCGGTGACCGAACTGTTCGGCAGCCGGATCGGCGACGTGCTGCTCAAGCTCGGCGCCGGCTCGCGGTTCGAGTCGATCACCCGCGGCGTGCTCGATCTGCGCGACCTCTACTTCTATGCGTCGGTGGTCGCCGTGTTCCTGGCGCTCAACGTGTACGCCGTGGACGCCCAGGGCTGGGCGCCGGAAGGCAATCGCCGGCGGCACACCGAGCGGCGCGTCGTGCTGGGCCTGGTGGCGGCCAATTTCCTGCTCGCCAACCTGTGGCTCTCTGCGGTTGGATTCCTGCGCTGGGACGCCACCGAGGGCAACCAGTACTCCATCTCCGAGGCGACCAAGAGTTACCTGCGCGAACTGCGCGAGCCGCTCCTGATCCGCGGCTACTTCAGCGCCAAGACGCACCCGCTGCTCGCGCCCCTCGGACCCCGCCTCAAGGATCTCCTCACCGAATACGGTCTGGCGGGCGGCGCCAGCGTGCGTGTGGAGCTCATCGACCCGGCGGAGAACCCGGAGCTGGAGGACGAGGCAAACACCAAGTACGGCATCCGCTCCGTCGCCTTCCAGGTGGCGGATCGCTACCAGTCGAGCCTCGTCAGTTCCTACTTCGACGTGCTGGTGCAGTACGGCGACGAGTACGAGGTGTTGAGTTTCGGCGACCTGATCGAAGTCAAGGTGATGGCCGAGGACGATCTCGAGGTCAAGCTCAAGAACCCCGAATACGCGATCACGCGCAGCATCAAGAAGGTTCTGTACGGCTTCCAGGGCGGCGGCAGCGTATTCGACAGCATCACCGAGCCGGTCACGTTCGTCGGCTACATCTCCGCGGACGACCGCCTGCCAGAGGCGCTGCGCACACTGCGGGTCGACTTGGAGGCGACCCTTCTCGAGCTCGTCACGGAATCGGACGGCAAGTTGACCACCGAGATCGTCGACCCATCCTCGGGCGACGGAGAACTCGCCCGCGAGATCGCGGCGGCCTACGGGTTCCAGCCGATGACGGCGAGCTTGTTCGACGCCAACACGTTCTACTTCTATCTAACCCTGAGCGACGGCGTGAGCCTTGTGCATATGCCGATTCCCGAGACCTTGGATCAGGACGGCCTGAGACGGGGCATCGAGGAAGGATTGAAACGCTACGCCGTGGGGTTGCTGAAGACGGTGGCGCTGTCCGCCCCCCAAGGCCTGCCGCCCTACATGCAGCAGATGCCGCAGATGCAGCAACGGCCGAGCAACGAGTACCAGGCCCTGCGAGACGTCCTGGAACGGGACTTCAGCGTCGCCAACGCCGACTTGCCGAACGGCAATATGCCGGCCGATGCCGACGTGCTCATGGTTCTGGACCCGGCCAACCTGAACGATGAGTCGGTGTACACCATCGATCAGTTCCTGATGCGTGGTGGCACCGTGGTGATCGCCTCCGGTGCCTTCCGCGCGGACATGACGCCGCAGTCGCTGACGGCGGCGCCGGTGGACTCGGGCTTGAGCGACTGGCTTGCCCACAACGGGCTGTCCGTCGACGGGACCCTGGTCATGGACACGGAGAGTGCCGCCTTCCCGGTACCCGGGGTCCGCCAGGTAGGCGCGTTTCGGTTCCAGGAGGTGGTGATGCGCGACTATCCCTACTTCGTGGACGTGCGGGACGAAGGTCTGAACCAGGCGGTGGCATTCACCGCGGCGGCGCCCCAGGTGACCATGGCGTGGACTTCGCCCATCGACGTCGACGAAGAGCGCAACGCCGAGCGCCGGGTGACGACGCTGATCTCGAGTTCGCCGGCAAGCTGGCGGTCGAGTTCCACCGACATCATGCCGGACGTGAGTCCGGAAGGGGACGTGGTCTACCTGCCCGAGGGTGAACAGCAGGCGAACGCGCTGGCGGTGATGGTGGAGGGCCGTTTCGAGTCGTTCTTCGACGAGTCGCCGTTCGCTGCGGACGACGCCGAAGCGGCACTCGGGGACGACGAAGAAGCCGACGGCGACGAGGCGGCTGACGGCGAGACCGAGCCGGAGGACACCTTGGGCACGGTCACTTCCGTGATCGAGCGCTCGGCCGAGTCCGCGCGGCTTGTTCTCATCGGCTCGGCAGCGTTCACCGCCGACGCCACGCTGCGGGTGATCGGCATGGCGGACGGCACGGTCTACAGTGGGTCCACCGAGCTGATGGCGAACCTGGTGGACTGGGCGGTAGAGGATCAATCGCTGCTCACCATCCGTGGTCGCAGCCACTTCAACCGGACTCTCGATCCCATGGAGCAGGATCGCCAGCGGATCTGGGAGTACGTCAACTACGCCTTGGCTCTCGCCGGCCTCCTGGTGGTGTTCGGTATCTCGCGACAACGTCGGATCGCCCGGCGCCGCGCCCACCAGGCTCAATTGGAGATCTCGTCATGAAGGACGCGACCGCTTCGCGGCGTCGCTGTCGACCGCAAGCGGTCGGCCGAGAATTCGCTGCGCGAATTCTCCCGGTAGCGAGGCGCGCCGACTGCCAGGCAACAAACGGAGTATTTGTTACATGAAGGGGATGATCAACAAGGGGACGCTGACTGCGCTGCTCGCCGCCCAGCTGGTTGCCGTGGGCGTGCTGCTCGCGGCGAAAAGCGGCGGCATCGAGGAGCCGGAGCCGTTCCTCGCATTCGATGCCGAGGCCGTCGATGCGATCACCGTCTCCAACGCGGAAGGCACGGTCACCGTCACGAAAGTCGACGGGGATTGGCAGTTGCCGGACAGCGTGCCTGCGGCGTCGCTGAAGGTCGAATCCGTGATTGAGAAGTTCGCCGACATGTCCGGCAGCTGGCCGGTTGCCAACACCGGATCGAGCCGCGAGCGTTTCGAGGTCACCGAAGAGAATCACCAGCGTCATGTCGTGCTGAAGGCGGGCGAAGACACCGTGGCCGACTTCTACCTCGGCACCTCGCCGGGCTTTCGCAAGACGCACGCGCGACGCACGGACGACGGCGACGTGTACGCCGTCCCGTTCTCGAACTACGAGGCGGGGCCGAAGACGTCGGACTGGTTGGAGAAGTCGCTGCTCAGACCCAACGGGGCGCTCAATGCCATCGGTCGTCAGGACTCGTTCGAGCTGACCAAGCAAGAGGACGGCGGCTGGGTATCGGTAGACGGCACGGAACTCGACCCGGGCAAGGTCGAAACCCTTGTCGGTCGGTTCAAGGGACTCTCGGCGGTGGATGTCAGCGATGCGGTGTTGCCCGAGACGCCCACGGCCGTCTTGACGTTGACGGACGACGACGGGGTGCTGACCTTCACGCTGTACGCCCTGGCGGATGGTGAGGAATACGTGGCCACGTCCGACCGCGTACCGGGAGCCTACGAAATCGCCAAGTACATCGGCGAGCAGATGGACAAGACCCTCGCGGACCTCGTGCCCGACCCGCCCGAGGAAGAGGTGGACGCAGCGTCCGTGGACGAGACGTCCGCCGACGAACCGGTGGAGGCGGTCGAGGCTGCTGAAACCGATGCGGCGGAGACGACCGAAGACGCATGACCATCGACCTCTACACTTGGCCGACACCCAACGGTCGCAAGGTCTCCATCGCCTTGGAGGAGTTCGGGCTCGACTACGAGGTCCACGCCGTCAACATCGGCAAGGACGAACAGTTCGATCCGGACTTTCTCGCCATCAGTCCCAACAACAAGATTCCGGCCATCGTGGATCGCGACACCGGCCGGTCGCTGATGGAGTCCGGGGCGATCCTTCTCTACCTCTCCGGCAAGACCGGTGAACTGGGGGGTGGGGACCGTTGGACGACCCTCGAGTGGCTCATGCTGCAGATGGGCGGTGTCGGCCCCATGCTCGGCCAGGCCAACCACTTCCTCAAGTTCAACGCCGGCAAGTCCGCCTACGCGGAGAAGCGCTACGCCGACGAGGCGGCGCGGCTCTACGGCGTCCTCGATCGGCGCTTGGCAGATCGGGAGTACCTGGCGGACGACTATTCGATCGCCGACATCGCCACGTGGCCGTGGATCTCGCGCTGGCCGTGGCACCGAATCGACTGGGGGAACTACCCCGATCTCAAGCGCTGGTACTTGGGAATCGCCGACCGCCCTGCGGTGCAGCGAGGCTGGCGCGTACCACACGACGCCGGCGAGATCCCACTCCCGTAGCGCCCCAAAGCCGTCCCCGGCCGCGTCGGCAACGACGCGCCTTCGCTATCGCTGTGCGCCAGGTCGCGCCGCTTGCGGCGCGCCGCCTCCGGCCCAGCCACACCGACCTCGCTAACCGTCGCCGTGTGGTGACTGGACGGACGACCACAAGGGTCGCCCCTACGGAGTCAGGGCACCTCGGAGGAGGACGGCCCGTTTCTCGACCACGCTGCTGTCGACGTTCTCGGCGATGCCGGCGTTCCACACCGGTCCTGGCCAGGCCGCGTCGTCGGTAAAGCGCCCGATGACGTGGACATGGAGCTGGGGCACCTGGTTGCCGAGGGCGGCGACGTTGATCTTCTCGGCGCCGAACGTGTCGACCAACGCCGTTGAGACTCGGGCGATCTCGTCGAACAAGGTCGACGCCGAATCCCGAGGCAAGTCGTGGTAGTCGCGTAGTCCCTCGATCCGCGGAACCAGGATGACCCACGGGAAGCGGTCGTCGCGCATGAGGAGCACGGTGCACAAGTCGAAGTCGCAGAGCTTCTCGCAGTCCGCGTCGAGTTTCTGGTGGAGTTCGAAGCTCATCGTTTGCCGAACCCGCCGACCCAGATGGGACTCGACCAGGCGATGGCGTCGTTGGCCTGGGTTACGCGGACGAAATAGTAGTCACCGTGGCGGACGCCGCGATCATTGAGCTCGAAGGCGACATCCATCGGCCCGTCCGTGATCGGTCGGCGTAGGGTGATCCGGTCCACGTAGCCGTCGAGCGGAATCCCTCGCGTCAACACGCCGTGTTCGACGTTGCGTAGCTCCAGGACGACCTCGGCCGGCGGCACGAGCCGATGTGGCTTGAACCGGGGAGGCCCGCCGCCGAACTCCCGGGCTTCGTCGAGCTTGACCGTCAGCATGGCGCCGCGGCGCACGTCGTCGAGGGTCAGCTTGATGGAGCTCGTATCACCCCGCGTGTAGGTGGCGAAGGCGATGTTCGTGCCGTCGGTGACTTCGACCCGGTGGCCGGTGGAGTTGTGGAAGTCCATGCCCTGGGCGGCGGTGACCATGGCTCCGGCGACCTCCACCGTGCCCCGCCACCAACGCCAGCCGCGGGGGTTGTCGTTGGGATGGAAGGGGGTCGAGTCCGACTCGAAGACGAGGAGGAACTCGCCGCCGTCCAGGTTGCGCACCGCAAGGTCGGTAAGGTAGTCGCGCTGCCAGATTTCCTCGCCGTTTTTGAGCACGGTCAGGGTGTGGATGGGTGCGGTGCCGATCACGCGTCCTTCGATCCGCCGTTCCTCGGCGAACGCCACCCGGGTGCCCATCTCGCCGCCGTTCAGGGTGACGTCCAGGATCATCCGGTCACCCGTGGTCGCGTAGGTGGCGAGACTGCGCATGGCGTCGAACAGCGCGTCGCGCGTGCGCGCATTGGCCCGCAACGCGCCGAGGCCGGCACCCTGGGCGAGCCCACCCGGTCGGGGAGAGCTGTAGCCCGGCTGGCTCAAGTGGTTGTCGCTCGCGGCGATGAAGCCCACCTCGTGGCCGTGGTTCAGGTACATCCGGCCGAACCACTCGAAGTTGCCGTGCTGGGACATGATCTCCACCAAGGGTTCCAGCGACGGGTCGTTCAGTCGGTAGTCCCCGGACTGATGGGCGTGGGGGATCACGACCACGTCCTCCGGTTCGTGGTGATCGCGCAGTCCCTGGTAGAGGAGGGACAGCGTTCCGTATTCCTGGGCCGGGATGCGGCGTCTACCCTGTGCGGTTCGGAACAGCACGTTGTGGTGGCCCCCCTGCCAGTTCTGGATCGTCCACTCGTAGCCGAGGAAGGCGATGAATTCGCCGTCCTTCGAGTACCGCCGTACGTTGTCCTGCAGCACGTTCCACTCGAAGTCGTCCATCCAGATGTCGTGTTCGGAGTGGGTGACGTAGTCGAGCCGGGCGTCGTCGCGGGCCCAGACCATGAACCGGTCAGGGGTGCCGATGCCCTCGGCGAAGCCGGAGTGGCCGTGGGTGTCGCCCCAGTAGATCCGCCGCGTCGGGTTTTCTTCCACGAGGATGGGATTGGCGACCCCTGCAATGGTGCCGTCCTTGGAGCGGAACGAGAATCGGTACACGCCCGGTTCGTCGAAACTGAGCCCCCGAAGTACGCTAATGGCATCGCCGTCTCTCTCGATGTCGGCGAAGGCCTCGCCGTTCAAGTACACGACCCAGCCGGGAATCGGTGCCTTGGCGCGGTTGATGTAGCGATCCTCGGCGCGCACCGCGAGTTCGAAGGGTTCGCCGACCGCGACCACCGATGGTGCAAAGCCGTGGACGCCCGCGACCGTCGAACCGGTAATCACGATGGGCTGGATAGGTAGACTGACGAGCAGTCCCGAGCCGTCGAAGTCCAGGTACAGGGGCAGCGGCATGCGGTCGCTGGAGAAGTTCGGCAGGAGCAGTCCCGCGCCCCCGTCCGTGGTGTCTCCGTAGGTGATGGTGACGGTGTCGCCTTCGCCAAGGCGGCCCGAGGCGACGTGAAAGGCCAGCATCTCGGTGGCGCGCCGGAAGCCGCCGTGCATACCACGAATGGCAACGGCGGCCCGTGAGAAGCGCACGTCGGGATTCGACGAGGCGATCGAGATGTAGTTGTCGCCGGCAGGCTCGTCGGTCTGGAAGCGTCCGAAGTTGGCCATGAAGTGCCTGGTGACCACGAATCCGCCGCCGGGCACGATGTCGCGGGTGCCGACGGTGTAGGTCTGCCGGATGGTTGCATGGGTCCTGACCTCGAAAGGACCCGTGTCTGCCACCAACGTACCGATGGCACCTGGATCGGCATCGAGGATGGCGAGTTCGCGCACCGTCGCATCCAGCGCCGGTGAGGCTCCCGGCCGTTCGTAGGCGAGTGTGCTGGAGATGGCCGACGTGGCGTTGACGGGTACGTAGCGGCCGGTTAGCGAGTACGCGTTGAGCCAGTCCCACAGGATCCGCGCCCGTTCCTTGGCAAGGGCCCCCGCGCTCGGTTCGTTCTCGACAGCCGCCTTCAGATCCTCGACCTTGGCACGCATTTCGGGGGTGAGGTAGTCGTCGTCGGCCCACGCGAAGGACACTGGCGCTAGGGCGAGCACCGCGACGGCGATGCGACTCCTGGATGTGATCATGGGCTCGTTCCTGTCACGAGATTCTCGAATTGGTCGATTCGGCCCTCCAGGGCGCCAAGCGTCGCACGCCAGAAGTCGGGCTTCGTGAGGTCGACATCGAGATGCTTGGCGGCGAGATCCTCCGCGGTCATCCGTCCGGTGTCGCGTAGTAGCGCTTCGTAGCGGGAGAAGAAGTCGCTGCCGAAATCGTCCCGCCGGGCGTACACGCCAAGGCTGAACAGGTAGCCGAACAGGTACGGGAAGTTGTAGAACGCAAGGCCCGAGATGTAGAAGTGCAGTTTGCTCGCCCAGAACAACGGGTCGGGCTCGGCGAGGCTGTCGCCGTACCACTTCTGCCATGCCTCGGCCATCATCGCCTTGAGTTCGACGGGACGCACGGGCTGGCGGGCACGGGCTTCGTGGAAGTTCCTTTCGAATTCGAACCGCGTCGGGATGTTCAGGATGAAGGTCACCAGTGCCGCGGCCTCCTCCCAGACGATCCGAAGAGCCGCCGACGGTGACTCGGCCCGTTTCAGCAAGGCATCGCGGACGATGGTCTCGCCGAAGGTGCTCGCGGTTTCCGCCAGCGACATGCCGTAGCTCAGCTGGCTCGGTGGCAGGTCGCGCATCACCCAGCCGTGGAACGCGTGGCCGAGTTCGTGGGCGAGGGTGATGACGTCGCTGGGGCTGCCGGAGTAGGTCATGTAGACCCTCGGCGTTCGCGATTTCATGAACCGCGTGCAGTACGCGCCGGGTCGTTTGCGGGGCCCGACCGTGCCCTCGATCCAGCGCTTTTGCGCCGCCATGCGTACAAAGTCGCCCATGCGAGGATCGACGCTCGCGTACGCGGTCGCGATCAGGTCTACGGCTTCGGGGTATTCGATCGCACCGCGTGGCTCATCGCCGCCTGCGGGTGCCGGCGCCCGCGTGTCCCACGGACCGTAGTGTTCCTTGCCGTATGCCTGCGCCTGCAGGCGGGCAGCGCGGCGGGCCAGAGGAATGCCTTCCTCGGCGACGGCGAGGACCGTCTCGAGGGTCGCCTTGTCGATGCGGTTTCGATGTAGAGGCGCGTCGAGGTAGTGGACGGTCCGCCCGGCCCGCGCCGACCGCTTGCGGCAGAGTTCGAGCCGCCATCCCGCGATGGCGTTGATCGCCGCGGCACAGGACTCGGCGTGTCCGTCCCATGCGCTGTTGATCGCCCGCCAGGCACTCTCGCGTAGCCGGTCGTCGGGCTTCTGCATCAGGCCGGCGGCTTCGGCGATGCCCATGCTGTTCAGTTCGTTCCCTACGGTGACAGCGCATTCGAGGGTTCCCGAGAGCTGGTCGTAGAGGCGGCCCCAGGCATGGATGCCGTCTTCGGCGAGACTCGTGACGAGGTTTTCCTCGGCCAGCGGCAGCAACTCGTCCGCCTGCTTGCGGGAGTGCTCCACGGCGAAACGCGAGGGCGCAACGGCGGGGTCGTCGAGATAGTTCTCGACCACGTCGCCGGACGCCAGGTCCAGGAACTGGCTGTGGGGCTCGTTCAGTTCCGCGAAGCGCTTCTTGACGGCCTGCAGGCGACCGAGCAGCGCCTGCGCCTTCTCGTCCTGGCTGTCGACGCTGAGGCAGCACTCGGCGTAGGTTTCGGGGTCTTCGAGCAGGGGTTTCGCACGTTCGACGAGAGCGTGGATATCACGCGAGGCCGTGAGCGCATCCCTCGCGACCTCGGTGTCCAGATCTCCGGCGTTGGCGAGCAGCGGGATCAAAACCGCGTTTCGTCGCTCGATCTCGTCCAGCAGCCTGCCCGCCTCGTCGAGGTCCGCGTCCACGGCGGGCGAGTCGGCTGCGGGATATTCGTTGGCGAGATCCCAACCGACCCCTTGGACTGCGGTTTCGCTTGCGCTCATCGGGGCTCCCTTCGTTCACGACGACTTTAACCCCTCCCATGAAACAAACCCTACACCCAACCAGTGGGCGGGCTTTTCTCGGGCGGGCCGCCGCAGGAGGCTCAGTCTCCCATACGGGGTCGCGGATACGCCGCGCCACCAGTGTCAAAATGCCGATCACGGCCCGGACCAAACTCGCATTCGGGCGAAACGCACCATTGGGCGCACGGCCTCTGGCCCGAGAAGTCGAATCGTACGCGAGATGCAGTGCGATGGAGAAGGCCTGTCTTGTTTCCTGCCCGTCTGTGGCCCGGGCCCCGGGGTGGAAAACTTCCATGGAACCGTTTGTTGCCTGGCGGTCAGCGGCGCTCGCTGCCGGGAGAATTCGCGCAGCGA
>VXPO01000017.1 GCA_009839505.1 Gammaproteobacteria bacterium | reverse complement strand
TAGCGCGTCCTTAGTCCGGTTATCGATGATGAAGGCGTCGTTGAGCCCAGTAGTTATTCCTCGATAAATAGCATTTCCGCATCCTACGGCTGGCGAAGTACAACTGCCGACTCCTTCGACCGAACCGGATAGGCTCGTGCCCGCCATGGGCCGGGCGTTTGTCCTTAGTGTCTAATCGGGCCTCTCGCCCTCCTTATCCAACAGTGGGTTCCTACGTCTCGCATTCTCAGTGCGCCCTCCGAATCCAGTGTCCATATGGGTCAACCTAATGGAGACCACATTTACTCAGATACGGAGGACGACATGGATGAATTGACAATAGCAGATAGGGACTTGCAGGTAGAGGCCATGTCTTCGGAGTTGTCCGACAACACTCGGAAGGCATATCAGAAGGGCTGGAGTAGGTTTACGGACTACTGTGCTGCAGAGGGGATTGGCGATCCTCTATCGGTTCCTCCTGACAGGGTCGCCCGCTTCTTTGTTCGGCTGGCAACTGGCGCTAGTCCCAAGAGTGGTGTAACACCTTCGATGGGCACGGTCATGCTCTACAAGAGCGCCGTGAACAAGAAGTACCTTGAGGTTGGTAAGCCGTCACCTACGAGTCATCCGGTAGTTCGTGCGACGCTTAAGGGACTGGCTCGGCTCAAAGGCTCCTCAAGCCGCAAAGTCGAGGCCTTGCGGGAGTACCACATTGAATCCATGTTGCGAGCGTGTCCCAAGACGCTGATAGGCAAACGGGACGCCGCAATCATTGCGGTCGGCTTCGCCGGAGCTTTGCGCCGTTCGGAGATATGCAATCTGGTCCTCGATGACGTTGAGTTCTTGGACTCCAGCGGAGTAGATGGAGACCGCATGTGGATTACGATTCGTCAATCCAAGACCGACCAACAGGGCAAGGGACAAAGGATAGCGATACTTGACGGAAAGGCCATTCGCCCGATAACGCACCTGCGGTTGTGGCTGGAAAGCTCAGGTATAACGAGAGGGCCGGTCTTCCAAACTATGAAGCGAGGGGGCCACTTGCGGGGCAAGCCGATGCACCACAGCGATATCCCTCGCATCCTCAAGCAATATGCAGCACACATCGGACTGGACCCGAAGGACATAGCAGGGCATTCGCTGAGGGCTGGCTTTGTTACCAGCGCGGCTGTTCATCATGCGCGGTTGGACAAGATCATGGCTGTTAGTCGCCACACAAACCCAGCTACAGTCATGGGATACATACGTGACGCCGACGCCTTCGCAGACCACGCGGGGCAGCGCTTCCTCTAGATCAGGAGGAGCATTCCATTTGAGCCACGAACGGGCTGCCCACAATTCGGCGTCACTCGGAACTGCCTTCACGACTCCCTCCTCGCTTCCTTTGGAGCACACCCAGCACAAGGTCGGGTAGGGCATCTGTCTCTACCTTAGAGGTCGTGAATCTGTAGAGCGGTCGGTGGACCCGTTCTTAGATCCGCCGGGCATGGGTGTTCGGCAGGCCATGACTGCCTGCTAGTCAATCCCTGTTGCCTCCAAATCGGCTGTCCATGAGAACCGTATTTTTTTGTGTCCATTTTCGTGTCGATTGACATACGAAGAAGGATTACTCGGTATACGTCATGCGGCAGGCCTCCCGCCGGTCGTGGCGCATCGGGCAGACCCGCCCGGTCAAGGTCGTGTTCATGTCCTACAAGAACACCCTCCAGGCCGACGCCCTGAAGCTGGTGGCGAAGAAGCTCCAGAGCTCCCTCGCCGTCGAGGGCGAACTGCCGGAGGACGGGCTGGCCGCATACGGCGACGAGGGCGACGACATGATGATGGCGCTGGCCCGCAAGATCGTCAGCGGCGAGGACGAAGACGACGAGTCCGTGGAGGAGGTCTTCGCCCAGGCTAGGAACGCCGAGGCCGACGCCGAGGAGTACCTGGTGGACGACGCCTGGAAGGCCGTCGAGGTGGAACCGGAGACGGTCGAGGTGAACGGCAACGGCCACGACGACCCGTTCGGCATCGGCCCAACGGTCGAGCTGGCGCCGGTCGAGAGCCGCAACGGGAACGGCAACGCGCCTGTACCGGTGAACGGCAACGGAGTCAACGGTCACCACGGTGACGAGGCCGAGGAGCCGCAGCAGTCGCTGTTCTCCTGGGCCGAGTTCATGGCCGAGCCGACCAAGCCGAAGCGCCGCAACGAGAAGCCCCAGCCCGCATCCCTCTCAATGTTCGAGTGGGCCATGGAGCAGGAGCGGGAGAAAGAGCCGGGCGGCGCGGGACGCTAGGTCGCAGGCATACGGGAGGGGCCGTCGCAAACGGAGCGGCGGCCTCCCCGCACGGAAACGGAAGCAGCACACGCAAAGGAGAAGAACGATGGCACGAATATTCGTCTATGACGGCCGCGAGTTCCCGGACCCCGATGGAGGGATGACCGTCGAGGAAGTAAAGGCAACGCTCTCGGATTTCTACGGGGAGATCGCCAACGCCTCGGTGAAGGAGACCAAGCGCGGTGACGACACGGTCTACGAGTTCCAGAGACGGGTGGGCACCAAGGGCGCCCACGCCAGGAGCCTGAGCTAGGAGGAGGTCCGATGAACACCAGGACATTCGCGGGTCTGCTTGGGAATGTGCCTGCGGCACACCTGAGCATCATCGAGCTCACGGCGGAGCTCACACGGCCCGACGGCACCCTCGACCTGGACGCCGCGGCCGCACGGCAGAAGGACGTCGAAACGTCCTGCGCCCAGGCGCAGGACTACGCCTCGTCCACCGGACGGCTGCTGGAGGCGCTGCGATGGAAGCTGCTGCCCCGACGCTCCTGAGCGGCCTGGCGCAAACACTCCTGCGGCGTCCGCCGTCGCTGCGGGAGCTTACAACCATCGTCGGATACGCCGACGACTACGCATGGTTCGCCGGGCTGGTGCGCCGCCTCTTCCCCGATGAGGCGGAGGCGGCGCTCTCGGCCCCCGACGTGAGGCAGAGGGTGGTGCAGTTTGCCAATCTCTTTGCCGAGCGCCACTTCCCACTGTACGCCCCGTTCATAGAGTTCTGGCTAGACTTCCGCGAGAATGAGCCACCCTGGTCCTGGATGCGCAAGGGCATCCCCTTCGACCTGGTGGGCTTCGGCTACGACGGGATGCACGAGCTGTGGTACGGCTACCGCGAGGGCATCTCCGCCCTGGTCCTTCCGGCCCGGCCCGGCGACGTCTACTTCGACGGCCCTGACGGGATACGGACGGCATGGCTCGAATGCGCCGCACAGCACATCCCGCAGACGACCCTGGAGAGGCTTCCGAAGGGCGGCATACCCCTGGAGGACCTCACCTGGGCACTGAAGGGGACGAGGTTCGAGGGTGCGGCGCAGGCCGCCTCCTGGGTCTTCGCAGAGACCGGCAACTTCTTCCTCGACAACTGCTACGACGATGGCTCGTTCGACGGGTTCTGCGACCCCTGGGACGACGACATCATCGCCGAGGGCGCGAAGGAATGGCGGAAGGCAAAGGCACTCATGGACGCGGTCTACGGGCTGGCCGACTGGCTGGAGGAGGACCTTCCCGGTCGCTTCGCCGAGATGCTGGACTTCGTCCTGCCCCGGCTGACGGAACGAGAACAAGAAAAGGAGGAAACTGACCATGACCAGTGAAGTCGACAGGACGGAGTGGTCCCTGCCCGGCCCTGCAGACGCCCCCAGGGACGACCTGAAGCTACAGTTGGAGGTCTACGGAGAGACGATGTTGATGCGCGGCTTCGACGGCGACTCGAACTGGGTCAGGACCGTCTCCGCCGACGAGATTGCCAACGTGTTCACCCAGCACCTGGGGTTCTCCTCGGGGCTATTGCCGGAGGACGCCATCTGGTGGAACCAGGGAGAGACCGGCCACTCGGTGGCGCTCTGGCGGCCGCCCCAGGTCTGGCCCGTCGCCCTGCAACGGGAGGCATTCAAGTCGCCCGCAAGGCTCAGGATTCCCATGCCGGGACTGCTCTTCGTCTGCTCGCCGGGCAGGGCTCCCTGGGTCTACGCCTCGCCGGACAGGCCGACTGATCCCGACGACAGGCTCTACCGGATGCCCGCATTCAACGTCTTCCAGGACGGGAGGGTCTGCCCCGGAAGCCACCGGTTCCCCGAGGAGGTGGGTCTCATACCGGAGTCCTTCTTCCAGTCCTACTTTTCGCTCACCGGGGACACCGGCGAGCGGTCGAAGAAGCATCCCGACAACCTGCAGGCGCTATGGGAGGAGCTCGATGGAAAAACCGAATATCCCCTTGAGGACCTTGTTCCCCAGTGCACGGTGGCCCGCGCCATGGCGGTCTCCGAAGGAAGACTCGGCTTCCGCTACCACTAGCGGCGGGCCGGCCGCGACCGGCAGACCATCGCCTGTCGGCTACCTCGTCAATCGCGAAGAGGGGCTGGCCGGAGTCCAGGGAATCGGCTTCGACTACGTTCTCGGATTGGGCGGCCTCTACGTCCAGTCCCAGAGCGCCCACCTGACGGCGCGGGTGCTCGCCGCACCCTGCGAGGTGCGGGGGCTGGCCCCCGTGGCGGAGAGGGTGGAGCTGGCGAACGGCCCCATCCCGGCGGGCCTCTTCGAGATGGGGCTGCGCTGGTTCTTGGACAACCCGGACACCGAGCGGTTCTTCGCCGTGCGCTGGGACGGGCGCTCCTACCGGCCGGTGGTGCCGCCGCAGGTCGGGACGGCAACGTCCCTCGCCTACGCGCCGCCCCCGGGGGTGGTCGCAGAGTTCCACTCCCACGGACGCTCCCGCGCCTTCTTCTCGAAGACCGACGACGAGGACGAGCAGGGGTTCCGCGTATACGGCGTCGCCGGACGCCTCGACACCGACCGGCCCGAGCTCAGCCTGCGGGTCGGCGTCTACGGCCACTTCTCCCCGGTCGAGTGGTCGCAGGTCTTCGACGGCCCGCACCCCGGTCTCCGGCTGGCGGGCGAGGAGCCGGACCCAACCAATCCCATGCAAGGAGGTGAGTGAGAGATGTCCTACCACCTGGACAACGAGTTCCTGCTGGACAACCCCTGGATCACCGTGGTCGGCTGCGGCGGGACAGGCGGCTTCGTCGCCGAGGGTCTCTGCCGCCTCTTCCAGGGGCGGGAGGCCACCATCGTCCTGGTCGACCACGACCGGGTCGAGCCGCACAACCTGCTCCGCCAGAATTTCTATAAGGACGACGTGGGCAGGTTCAAGAGTGAAGCCTTGGCCGACCGGCTGGCCAGGGCCTACGACCGGCCCGTCGGGTACTCGGTCTACCCCTTCCGGGAGTACGACGAGTCCCACTCCCATGGGCACGGCTTCCCCGGCCTGCCCGCCTACGGAGACAGCCTCATCATCGGCTGCGCCGACAACGCAGCCGCAAGACGGGCGATGGCCGAGTGCCTGCCGGGACACCCCGCCCGCTGGCTCGTCGACGCGGGCAACGACACCAACTGGGGCCAGGTTCTCGTGGGCAATGTGGTACACCGGGTGGACTGGGACGAGCCCGCCTTCGCGGGCGAGACATGCCACCTGGCCCCGGCGCCCACGCTCCAGCGGCCCGACCTGCTGACGGCCGTGTCGACCAGGCCGCCGGACGTGGACTGCGCGGCAGCCCTCGATCTCACCGACCAGGACCCCACCATCAACCAGATGATGGCGTCGCTGGTGCTACAGGTTGTCCGCCGCATGGTGGCTGGCACCTGCCCCTTCATGGCCCTGTACCTGGACATGGACCTGGGCACGGTCACGCCCACCTACGTCACCCCGGCGGCAGTGGCGCGAACGCTGAAAGTCGACGCCGACTGACCGGCGCACGTCAACAAAGTCAGTGAACAACCAAGAGAGGAGAAACGATGTCTGACGAGAAGACAACCACCACCGCGACGACCTTGTGGCAGGACCGCAACAGCGGCCTCCGCAGGCACAAGCTGATGACGAAGGAGTTGGGCGAGAAGATCCCCCCGCTCTACGCCAACGAGAACGTGGAGGACTACGACTCCGTCCTCGCGCACGTGAAGCTGTTCTCCCCATACAACGGCTGGCGCTGGTACATAACCGAGTGGAACGCCGAGACAGGTGAGTGCTTCGGCCTCGTCGAGGGGTTCGAGACCGAACTAGGCTACTTCTCGCTCGGCGAGCTGTCGGAGGTCACCGTGTTCGGGAGCGTCCCTGCCGTTGAGCGCGACCTGTACTGGAAGCCGGAGACCCTCGGTGAGATACGGGGACGGGCCAGGGTAGCAGCCTAGCGGCCATCCGACGGCCCGGGCCGGAGAAGCACACATGCATATAAGGAAAGGAGATGTCCATGCCTGAGGAAGTCGGAACGGAGAGGACCCGTACGAACGGGCCGAGCGCAGACGAGCAGGAGAACGCGGCGGAGACCACACAGGAGCCCCAGGTCTCCGGTGACGCCGGAGAGCAGGGCGACGCCGAGGAGAGCCCGCCGGAGGCGCAGGGCGACGACGACACCGGGGACGAGGCCGCGCCGTCTGAGGACCTGAAGGTCGTCGTGTCCATCAAGGGAGGCAGGGCCAGCATCGGGGTGCAGCAGCCCTCGTCGGACCCGCACATCGAGACCTTCGGAGACCATGACCTGCCCGCGCTGGCGCAGGAGGTCACGGCGGTTACGGAGAGGGCCAGGGCCGGGTGGCAGGAGTCGCCGAAGCATCCCGCTTACGAGAGGCCCGCCCAACCGGCCGGAAGCCGGAACCGGCGCGGGCAGGGCACTGCGCAGAACGCAACCGCCGGGGCGGAGACTGAACAGGCGCAACAGCAGGCGCTGAAGCTGTTCTAGGAGCCGGGCGGCGAAAGACGCTGGAGCGCCACACACGGGGGAGGATGCCGCAGATGCGGTGTCTTCCCCCGCCAACGCGTGTGTGTCGCCTTTATTGCGTTTCAGAAGAAACCCGCAGCCATGTGTGCGAGCCTTTTTCCATTTCAGAAAGGAGGACGGAGAATGACACCCGAAGTCCAAGGTGAAGTTGAGACGAAGCACGAGACCAACAGGAGATACGATATGAACGAGATGCACCTTGTCGATAGAAATGCCAAACAGGAGAGGCCTCTCTGTGGGGGGAGCGCCTCTGACGAGGAGCGAATGGGAGTGGTCTACTACATTGAGATGCGGAAGGATGGCTTCGGGGACAGGGTCGGCACGGTCTGCGAGGGCTGCAAGGTCCCCGCTGCACAGTTCGCCCTGAAGCTGTCCCAGGACCGGGAGGCGGCCGGACTCGTGGCCGAGGCGGAGGACTATCACCGGCTCGCGCGGACGCTCCTGGAGGAGACCGGCCGGAATGTGTCCGATGGCTAGGAGACGGGCCCAGACGTCGATATGTGGGGGCTTTTCGCGTTTCTGGACGTTGCGACCGTGCGCGTTGCCGCTCACCGAAAGTCCGGCCCGGCTCATCCGAATCGAGATCCCGTCCTGCACGGCCGTGTGTGCGCCCCTTCTTCGTTTCAGGCCCCCGGTGTCGCCGGGCCCGCCGGACCTTCAGTCGACCAGCAGGTGCAGGAGTCCCTGGCTGTCGGCCAGCTCGTGAAGCGCCCTCAGCTGCCGGTAGTTGGGCCGCACTCCCGCCTTCCGCCAGCGCCTCACGGTGATGGGGGCGACGCCGATGCGACGAGCGATCTCCGCCCACGAAAGGCCCGATGCGTGCTTGAACCACTCCAGACGCTGCGGAAAGTCGTCCGGGACGGGATGGGCTCTTCTGTTGTGGCGAACGCGCTGTCGCGGCACGACGCCTCCCACTGCATTGCCTGTTACTCTCTTCGCCGGGCGCGGGGGGACTCGCCCGCCGGTCCGTCTCAGGCATCGGACCGCCCGGTTCAAGGACGGACTCCTCCTCCACACGGCCTCCGACACTCCCCTCACCCGGGTGAGGGCCGTAGTGCAGGCCGGGACGGTCTCAGCCGTCCGGCTCCGGGGCGTTCAGCTCCCCCGCCTGAGAGCCGCCCACGGTCAGTACGGTTATCACCGGGGGGTCGTCAACGTCAGTGACCACGATGGTTACCACGATGCTGTCGGCGGCTCCGAACGGGTCGGTGGCGGTCACCTCCACCGTGTAGGTGCTCCTGACCTCGTAGTTCAGAGGAGCCCTGGTCCTCAGCTGGCCGTCGTTCCTCGATATGCGGAAGAATGCGGCGTCCTGGCCGCCGAGGGTGTAGATGAGCAGGTCCTGTATGTTATAAACATCACCGAGCCCAC